>JABJFC010000055.1 GCA_018662925.1 Alphaproteobacteria bacterium
AAACAGGGGAAAATTGCGCGTGAAGACCAGAAAAACAGTTAAAATTGTGCCTTATGGATTGATCAGTGCAAAAAAATATCATTCTTATCCTTGCATCCTCCGTGAAACTTCCGCACTTTCATAATTTTGCAATTTGCTCATAATATAGCTTTTATTCAATGGATTCTACAGCAAACTAGTTGTATAAAACGACAAAAGCCATAATTCTGTATAAAGCAAGGTGGGCTGTTTTATCCTTCTAAACCTTGATGCTAAGCTTCAAAGTGACTGCTCTGATGGAGGCGTCCCAATAAAGTACGTTTTTTCAAACAGTTAATGGGACTGAGCGCTGCTCTGTCGTAAACAGATATAAGCAAATGCATGTTGAGAACGGGAGAGGTTTCATCTCATTTTTAAGGGCGTGTATTGGATGCCATGTTCCAATGTACATACACACGTGTAAAAATTTTGTTTGAATTCTTTTGAAAATTGTGAGAGGAACATACAGTTTTATTGTATGGTGGAGTTGTTTAATGTATATCGCTGCGAGAAAGTTAGTAAGAACATGTGCTACGTTCATGGTGTGTTTTTTGCTCACATTATCTGGAGCTAGATCAAGCCCGGGCGGAGGACAGCAGATAGAAGAAATGGCGGCCAATAGTCTGTCTGTTTCCGATATTGAAAAAGTACACAATCGCACTAGAGGTGCAAAATCGGCTTTCCATAGTGAAATGCAGGAAAGGCGAGCACATGTGAATCTTGAAGTTATGTCTCTGTTTATAAAACTCGATAAAACACTGAGAGATGAACTTTTGAGTATGGAATTTATCAACGTTAAGGGTGAACAGTATTTTCATATAAAGACTATCTTTGAGTCTGATATTCCGACGTTTCAGCCTAATTTTCCGACGTATGCTACTTTCGGTGAGAATGCCCTAGATTTCTTCCTTGTTTTTGAAGAAAGATGTAAAAATCAAATTCTGAAGGTTGGAGAGATACTGAAAGTTCCAGAATATTTTTATTATAACGGGAAACTAGTCATGAACATGACAAAGGACCACGAAGGTGACGTGATATTTACTAGAGATTTTGATAAAACTTTAGAGTCTCTGGGATGCAAGGGGTTACCAGTCACTTTTCCCGGCAATAACTATATGAAAGCTAAGCAATGGGACGAGTTTATGTTGAGAGCGAAACGCTATGAAGCGAATGTCGAGGAGGGGATTTCGAGACTAAGATTATGCAATTTAAAAGAACTTATTCACGCAGTCGAACTCTATAGGAATTTTTTGAAAGCACTCAAAAAGCTTTGGAATTTGGGACTATAAAGGCATCTCAGGATGCACGAGCGACTGACATTTTATAGATAATATTATCTCGTCTGGCACCAATGGCAATGATCAGAATTTCTATCTTCTGAGAATAGACTTTGTATACAATTCTACTATTAGCAACACGAATTCTTCTACAGCTGATAGATAAGACGATGTAGTGGAGAGAGATGAAATTTTTTTCTTGTGGTCCCCAGCATTTTTTTAAAGTTTTTGAAAAAGCTCTGTGCCTCGCTACAACTATGGTGCCCAGAGACGGACTCGAACCATCGACACACGGATTTTCAGTCCGTTGCTCTACCAACTGAGCTACCTGGGCACACCCCATTGTCTATAGTGAAATCTATCCGGTCTGTCTAGGGAGATTTTGCAGGAAAATGCATCAGGCTTTTAACTTCATTCGTCCAAGGCGCAGCGCATTCAACACAATGGAAACAGAACTTAGGCTCATGGCAAGGCTTGCCAGCATGGGTGTAAGAAGAAGCCCTGTAAAGGGATAAAGAATGCCAGCCGCAATGGGAATGCAAAGAGAATTATACCCAAAGGCAAAAACTAGATTTTCTCGAATGTTCCGAATGGTGCCCTTACTAAGGGCATAAGCATTCAGGATGCCTTCCAGGTTTCCTTGTAATAGGGTCATGCTGGCACTTTCAATGGCTACATCAGTCCCCGTTCCCATGGCGAGTCCCACATTTGCTTGGGTGAGGGCAGGGGCATCGTTAATCCCATCGCCTGCCATGGCTACTATGCGGCCTTTGCCTTGAAGTTTCGAAATAAGTTCTGTCTTATCGGCGGGCAAAACACTTGCGTAGAATTCTTTGATACCCAGCTGATTGGCAACTTCTTTGGCCGTTATTTCATTATCACCAGTTGCCATGACGACGTGAATGCCGGCTCTCGTAAGCTTGGCCACGACTTCTCGTGTGCCTTCTTTGATGGGATCTGAGATGGCGAGAAGGCCGGAAAACTTTTTGTCTATGGCACAGAATAAAACGGTCTTGCCTTGGTTCCTAAGTTTATGGATAGTTTCTGTGGGGAGGATACCCTGTATTTTTGATTCTTCAAGAAACGCCTCATTTCCAATAATGACTTCCTTTTTTTGGACAATGCCTTTGATACCACGGCCAGAAATGTCTACGAAGTTGGAGAAGCTATGGAAGGCGATCTTTTTGTTCTTAGCGTATTTTACAATGGCCCGCGCGATAGGATGGTCACTGCCTTGCTCTAAGCTTCCAACGTACGCAATGAGTTCTTTTTCCTTCGTATTGTCGATAGGAATAACAGTGGTTAGCGTGGGGCGGCCCTCCGTTAAGGTGCCAGTTTTATCGACCACGATAGTATCTATTTTTTCCATGACCTCTAAAGCCTCAGCATTTTTAACCAAGACTCCCATGTGTGCGCCGCGACCAACGCTAACCATAATGGACATGGGTGTTGCCAATCCAAGGGCGCAGGGGCATGCAATAATGAGGACAGATACTGCAACCAAGGTGGCATGGTCAAACCTTGGATCGGGGCCAAAAAACACCCAAATGATGAAACTTAAAACAGAGATGGCCATGACAATGGGGACAAAGTATTCAGCAATTCTATCTACTAGGCCTTGAATTGGGGCTCGACTTCTTTGGGCCTGTTCGACCAGGGAAATAATTTGAGATAGCATGCTTTCATTGCCAACTCCTGTTGCCTTCATAATAAAGGTGCCACTGGTATTGACGGTTGCGCCTGTCACGTGTTGGCCTTCAGACTTGCCAACGGGGATGGGTTCTCCCGTTATCATGGATTCATCGACAACGCCCTTTCCCTCAACAACGATGCCGTCTACTGGTACTTTTTCACCGGCGCGAACCCGGAGCAAGTAACCCGCTTTGACTTGGTCCAAAGGAATGGATTCCTCGGATTTATTTTTCAAAATATGTATGGCCATTTTGGGAGAGAGATCTAGCAGGGCGCGAACGGCGCCGTGGGTTTTTTCTCGCGCGCTAATTTCTAAGACTTGTCCCAGGAGGACCAAAGTCGTGATGACTCCTGCCGCCTCAAAGTATAGGGGGACTTGGCCACTATGATCCTTAAAGGCCTCTGGTAGAAATTCTGGGAATAAAATGGCAAAAATACTATAGAAATAGGCAACGCCAATGCCGAGTGATATCAAACTAAACATATTGAGCCGCAAGCTGATAAAAGACGCATAGCCTTTTTTGAAAAAAGAGGCGCCGGCCCATAGAACCACAGGAGTTGCTAGGGCAAATGAGATCCAACCAGCATATCTGGATAGAAAGGCACTTTGAGCTATAAGATCTGTAAAATGTCCGCCCATCTCGAGGAAAAGAAGTGGGATGGAAAAGTTTAAGCTTATCCAAAAGCGGAGGGACATTTGAACGAGCTCCTGCGGAGGAGCATCCTCAAGGGGGATTCCTATAGGCTCTAGTGGCATGCCACAAATGGGACAATCACCCGGTTTTTCTTCTTGGATTTCCAGGTGCATGGGACATGTGTAGATGGGTGGCTTGGACATGGGGTTTCCCGGTTCTTATTTCACCCTATGAGAATAGCTTGCTTGGCATGGACCAGGATGTGAAACAGCCCGAACATTAAAATCTCCAAACGTCTTTAGAGTGTCTAGTTCTACGTATATTTTAGAAACGCGACCATTGGGCTGTTTGATTTTTAGTATAGTTCCCACTACTTCTTCTGGCGTGCTGACCCACAGCTCTCCCAATTTGTTGATAGTGATAAATTGAAGGGGCCAGGTTTCAGTTGTAGACTGATGTTTGAAGTTTTCGCTTTTGTGTTGGATTTGTATTGTATGCCCACGAGGGAGAAACTTGTCTTTATACGTGATAGTATGGTTGACACATTTTGTTCTACCGCCACTTCGGCTGCCAACCGTAGCCTGAGCATCTTGCAGCAGCGCGCAACCCAACATAACAAGCAAAAAATATTTTATCATGAGCACTCCCGCTACCACACTATCTAGCCTAATCGTCGCCTCTCTTGGAAGGGAAAGCAACCGAAAAATTACAAATTTGGCTATTGGAAAAGGCGAAAAACACTTATCTGGCCATATTATTGAGTGATGTTCCTTATGTTCACTTCTATCATTTTGTCGTTAAAAAAACTGTGTTCTCCCATTGGGAGAGAGATGCGATTTAGTTTCAATTCGGGAGAATGAAGCATAATTCTGCTGGGTATTGAATCGTTTTTGGAGGTGAATTTAACGCGATAAATAGCTGTAGGAAGACCTAGAGGACCTTTAGACGGGATTTGTTTCCAAAGTCGTGCTATTTGTCTTTCCCTTCCCAGTGTTGCCAAAATTTTTTCAGGAGGTGCTTTAATGGGCATAAGTGATTTTATTGTAAACGTTATAAAAACCGTTGCTTCTGATGGGCTATTCCATGCCATAAGCATAAGTACGATTAGATAGACCGTTTTTCCCACTCGCATCATCTCCTCCTTTTTTTATTCTACGTCATTTTCCCTTGCATAGGGGGAGAAAATAGAGCTATAGATTATTTATATTTCACACGCGGGAAATGTGGAGATATTTTGAGTCGCAAGATGAAGATGTTTTCGCTCCGGTGTCAGAGGCGGTCCTTTGATCACTATTCCGCGGAGGTTAAACCGGAAAAACTAGGAGAATCCTATGCCCATACCTGAATTTAGTTTGCGTCAGCTTATAGAGAGTGGTGTCCATTTTGGTCATCGACCACGCCGCTGGAATCCCAAAATGGCCCCTTATCTTTTTGGTGTCCGAAACGGTATTCACATCATTGATCTCGAGCAAACAGTTCCGCTGTTACACGAAGCCCTAAAAGCATTACACGATGTGGTTTCCACTGGTGGCCGTGTTCTTTTTGTTGGCACAAAAAGACAGGCTGCAGAGAAAATTGCTGAAACAGCTACACGCTGTGGTCAGTATTACGTGAACCACAGGTGGCTTGGTGGTATGATGACGAACTGGAAAACAATTTCCCTATCCATTAAGCGTCTCAAAGATATGGACAAACAAATTGAAGATATTGAGGGGCTTGGACTCACGAAAAAAGAGATTTTGAAGCTAGAACGTGAACGCAGTAAATTGCAGCTGACCCTTGGTGGTGTTGCAGAGATGGGTGGTGTTCCAGATATGGTTTTTGTCGTGGATACGAATAGAGATTCTATTGCGGTTGACGAAGCTCACAGCCTTAATATTCCTGTGATAGGAGTCTTAGATAGTAATTCAAATCCAGACAAGATTACCTATCCAGTTCCCGGAAATGATGATGCCCGTCGCTCCATCAATCTGTACTGCAACTTACTTGCGGAAACGGTGTTGGATGGATTGCAAGTGCACATGGCATCGGCCGGAATTGACGTGGGTTCTGCGGAAGATGTGTCAGAAATTGTCCAGGAAGAAGAGGCTCTTAAATTAGCAGAAGATGTCGCAAAAGCATCCCCTAAAGACGCGAAGGGGGCTCCTGAGATCCAAGGCACTAAGGAGACAAAGAATGTTGTTGCAAGCCAGGATTCAGAGAAGGGTGTAGCCAAAAAGAAAGAAGAAGCTATAGCAAAAGAAACCCTTGAGAAAATGACTTCAACGGCAAAGAAGGCTGCTGCACCTGAAGCTGCACCTGCTGCAAAGAAAGCCACGCCTTCAACGGCAGAGAAGGCTACTGCGCCTAAAGCTGCTCTTGCTGCAAAGAAGGCCACGCCTTCAACAGCAAAGAAGGCTGCTGCCCCTAAAGCTGAACCTGCTGCAAAGAAGGCCACGCCTTCAACGGTAAAGAAGGCTGCTGCCCCTAAAGCTATACCTGCTGCTAAGAAGGTGACGAAAGCAAAGGCTGCACCAAAAGAAAAGGCTCCTGTGAAAGTTAAGGCCTAGGCTCCGTTTAAATATCTAATGCAAATTTTATAGAGGATAAAGTTATGACGAAACCCATTACGGCCGGAATGGTTAGAGAGCTCCGTGAAATGACAGGAGCCGGAATGATGGATTGTAAAAAGGCGCTTACCGAGACTAAAGGAGAGACAGAGGCAGCAGTTGACTGGCTCAGAAAAAAAGGACTCTCTTCAGCTGGTAAAAAGTCTGCACGTGTTGCCGCCGATGGGTTGGTGGGTGTCCTGACCAATGAAAAGGTTGGGGCTATTGTGGAAGTCAATTCAGAGACAGACTTTGTTGCCCGAAATGATCAATTCCAGGGATTTGTGAAAGAAGTTACACAGCTAGTGCTGGATAACGATGTTGATGTAGAGAAACTAAAGACTCTCAAAGTGCCTTCTTCTGGGCGGACCGTTCAAGAAGAGATTACCCATTTGATTGCAGTCATTGGAGAGAATATGGCTCTAAGGCGGGTTGGTCGTTTGGAAGTTAAAGAGGGTGTTGTTTCCTCTTACATGCATAATGCCATTGCTCCAAACCTTGGAAAAATTGGTGTGTTAGTGGCTCTAGAAGCGCCTGCTAAGACCGAAGAACTACAGGCTTTTGCCAAATCTCTTTCTATGCATGTTGCCGCGGCAAAACCGGAATATCTTTCTATAGAAGATATTTCTGCTGATGCTTTAAAGCGTGAGCGCACAGTTCTAATGGAGCAAGCAAAAGCCTCTGGGCAGCCCGACAACATTATTGAAAAGATAATTGAGGGTCGTATCCGCAAATTTTATGAAGAGGTGGTTCTTCATGAGCAAGTTTATGTTATAGATGGAAAGACGAAAGTAAATAAACTCGTAAAAGCTCACAAAGGAGAGCCCAAAATTGCCGGATTCTTCAGGTACGGACTTGGCGAAGGGATTGAAAAAGAAGCGACGGACTTTGCAGAAGAAGTTGCCGCTCAAGCAAATAAATAAGCTTGTAAATAAATTTGGCGAGTGAATAAACTAAAGATAGATAGGATACATTTTGCAAAAAACGGCAGGCCAAACTATCGGGGCAGCATCTACTTATAAGCGGATTATGCTTAAGATTTCGGGTGAAGCTCTTATGGGAGATGAGGCTTTTGGACTTGAGCAGGATGCTGTAGGGCAGATAGTCCAAGATTTGCTTGCTGTTTACAAAATGGGTATAGAAGTGTGCCTTGTCGTCGGCGGAGGGAATATTTTCAGAGGTATTTCCGGTGTTGAAAAGGGGATCGATCGTGCGACCGGGGATTACATGGGAATGTTATCTACCGTGATCAATGCGCTGGCACTTCAAAGCGAGTTAGAGAAGGTCGGGGTTGATACCCGTGTTATTTCTGCTATCAGCATGTCTGCTATTTGTGAGCCATATGTACAACGTCGTGCCATTCGTCACTTGGAAAAGGGGAGAATTGTCATCTTTGCGGCAGGAACTGGCAATCCCTTTTTCTCTACGGATACGGCAGCGGCTTTAAGAGCATCAGAGATGAAATGTAATGTCCTTATGAAGGGGACTAAAGTAGACGGTGTTTATAGTGCAGATCCTGTAAAAATAAAAGACGCCACTCGATATGAGCGCTTGTCCTACTTGGAGGTTTTATCCAAGGATCTTAAAGTTATGGACGCTGCGGCGGTGAGTCTTGCTAGAGAGAATGGAATCCCCATTGTTGTTTTTTCTATTCGGAAGCAAGGAGCCCTTGTGGACGTTGTTAACGGCAAGGGTGATTTTACGATTGTGTCAGACGAATGAAAGAGGAAATTATGGGTGCCACTGAAAATATAGCTGACTTGAAGAGACGTATGGAAAAGTCTGTAGAAGCGCTTCGAAAGGAATTTTCTGGCTTAAGGGCAGGACGTGCCTCCATGAGTCTTTTGGAGCCAGTCTCTGTAGAAGGTTATGGTTCTAAATTGCCCATTGATCAGGTTGGAACCATAGGAATCCCTGAAAGCAGATTAATAACGGTTCAAGTCTGGGATCAAACCCTCGTTAAGAATGTTGAGAAAGCTATTCGAGACGCAGGGCTAGGCCTTAACCCTGTGGCCGAGGGAAATCTTGTTCGCATTCCATTGCCTGATTTAAGCGAGGAACGTCGCAAAGAGTTGGTGAAAGTTGCCGCAAAATATTCAGAGCAGGCTCGCATTAGTATCCGCAATGTTAGGCGTGATGGAATGGATTCCCTAAAGCGCCTTGAAAAAGAAGGGGAACTCTCTGAAGATGAACTACACAGGTTGTCTGGAGAAGTGCAAAATTTGACGGATCTTCATATTAAACAAGTTGATGAGTCTCTTCATAAGAAAGAGAATGAAATTTTACAGCGCTAGATTTTAGAATGGTTTCTTCTTCAGAGTCAGCACAATCACAGACAAAAGTACCCGCATCGTCTTCAAAAAAACTTGAACATATTGCAGTTGTTATGGATGGCAACCAGCGTTGGGCCGTTGCGAATAATAAGTCTGTCAGTGAAGGGCATAGACGTGGGGCTGAAACATTAAAAAATGTTATCAGAGGAGCAGCGGAGCTTGGCGTAAAGTATCTAACAGTCTACGCTTTTTCTACGGAAAACTGGGATCGTCCCGACGACGAAGTTTCGGGGCTAATGGAAATATTACAGTACCATTTGTTGAATAGTGTTGATGAAATAAACGAAAACGGTGTTCGACTAAAATTTATTGGAGACCGTTCAAAGCTGGATCCAGAATTGTTACCGCTTTTGGATGAAGCGCTACGTCAGACGAAGGACAACAAAACCATAACGCTTGTTATTGCCTTTAATTATGGCGGACGTAGTGAAATTGTAAGGGCTGTCAAGAAGTTGGCGAAAGAAGTTCTTGCAGATAAAGTTTCTCCAGAGGATGTAACTGAGGCTTTTTTCGAGGAATATCTGGATACCCGAGGCATACCAGATCCGGACATTTTCATTCGCCCTGCGGGGGAAAAGAGGATCAGCAATTTCCTTCTTTGGCAATCTGCGTATACTGAGTTTATATTTACAGATGTTATGTGGCCAGACTTTTCTAAAGAACATCTAGAAAAAGCTATTCAAGAATTTGGAGAGAGAAATCGTCGCTATGGATCTCGTTAAGATGTTTCAAGGCCAAGTTTTGCAACGGATTATATCTGCTGTTGTCATTTTGTTGCTTGCTTTTATCCCCATGCTCTACGGCCCCCCCCTTTTAGATATTCTTCTTTTTGTGATTGTGGGATTATTAAGTTTCGAATGGGTATCTCTTTACGCAAAGGATAGGGTTCCTTTCACACTAGCTATTGCGATTCCAACCGTGCTGGCCCTTATGTCTTCTCTCTATATTAGTTATGATTTTGCGCCTTTTGTCTTTTTGTTGGCCCTTCTTTATGTATTTTTAATTCTAAAGGGGTCGATTCAGCAAAAAGTCTGGACATTCTTTGGACTTCTGTACATAGGCTGTCCCCTTATTGCCTTAATATGGATTCTTACTTCTGTGCCCCAGGGGCTTGTTTTATTGTTTTGGATCGTTGCGATAGTAACATCTAACGATGCGGGGGCTTACTTTATTGGCTCATATATAAAAGGGCCAAGGTTATGGCCTGTCATCAGTCCAAATAAGACGTGGAGTGGCCTTGTGGGAGGGCTTTTTATTGGAGGACTTGTGGGTGTTCTGATTCCACTTGTCTTCTCGTCTTATTTTGGGGGAACGTTGTGGCAATTTTTGCTTTTTTCAATGATTGTGAGTCTTTTGTCAGTGGGGGGAGATTTACTCGAATCACGGATCAAGAGAATTTGGAAGGTGAAAGATAGTGGGACTCTGATCCCAGGGCACGGCGGTTTATTGGATCGTTTGGACGCCTATTTAATAGTTCTTCCTGGGATTGTGATATTTAATTTGCTTTTTTCTAAACTTTTCCCTTTTTTTTCCTTTTCTTTTTTGCGATAAGTGACACAGACAATATTTCAACTATGGGGGATAAGGCTCTCCTTCCGCTGTAAAGAATAATAGGGAAATTATAGAAAAACATGGAAATTCTGGCTGGTATTTCAGGATATGTAGTACCATTTTTGGTTATATTAACCATCTTAGTTTTTATTCACGAATTGGGTCATTATTTAGTTGCTCGTCATAATGGCGTTTATGTAGAAGTCTTTTCCGTTGGGTTTGGGCCAGAAATATTCGGATGGACGGATAAGAAAAAGACCCGTTGGCGTGTAAGCCTTATTCCTTTCGGGGGATATGTTCGAATGTTTGGGGATCAAGATGAAGCAAGTACCCCCGACCAGAAGGCTCTCAAAAAAATGACGGCGGCTGAAAAGTCTAGGTCTCTCCATTATAAATCTGTTTGGCAGCGTATTGCCGTTTCGGCAGCGGGTCCCCTTGCCAATTATTTGCTGGCAATCGTATTGTTAACGGGGCTTTATGCCACAGTAGGACAGAGGTACATATCTCCTAAAATTGGGACTGTTCAAGAAGAAAGCGCAGCAGAAAAAGCTGGATTACAGGTTGGGGATAGAATTCTGGAAATTGAGAGTACTCCTATTACACAGTTTGATGATTTGCAGAAAATAGTCTCACAAAGTGCGGATAAGCCACTAACCGTTATTATTCAGCGCGAATCGGAAGACATGACCATTATCGTTACACCCGATCTGAAAGAAGTTACTGATGTTTTTGGGGAAACTCAAAAAGTTGGAATAATGGGAATTTCACCAGCCGGTATTGAGTTTGTGCGCAGGAATCCCATGTACGCTTTATGGTATTCCATTAAAGATACAGCCTCATTTACGGGCCAGACCCTTGAGGCTCTTGGGCAAATGATTGTTGGAAAGAGAAGTGCCGATGGACTAGCGGGGCCTCTCAGAATTGCTCAGCTCTCTGGCGAAGTATCGAAGGCAGGCATTCCTGCAATGATATGGTTCATGGCTATTCTCTCTATAAGTTTGGGTTTAATTAACTTCTTTCCAGTCCCTATGTTAGACGGAGGCCACTTGCTTTTCTATTTCATTGAAGCTGCGAGAGGGAAGCCTGTCAGCGAAAAAGTTCAAGAATACGCGTTTCGAGTTGGTTTCTTTATCATAATCGGCTTGATGGCATTTGCCATGTGGAACGACATCGTACATTTAAAGGTTTTTCAATACCTATGGTCATGGTTTTAGTAATGAAGATCTTAACTATAACGTATTGAATTCTGGTGCAAACTTAAGGAGAGCAAAGTGAAAATTAAAGTCAGCTACCGGGTCATTATGGGTATAATGTGTTCTGTTATATTTTCAGGTTCGGGCGTGTTTTCCACTCTTGCATCTGCCGAAGCAATTTCGCAAATTGTTGTTGAAGGCAATCAAAGAATTGAACCAGAGACAATTGCTTCCTATATGAAGCTGAAAAGGGGAGATCAGTACGATGAGGTCCGTGTTGAAGAGTCTCTTAAGTCACTTTATAAAACAGGCCTATTTACGGATGTTAATATTGAGCAAAAAGGCAGTGTCTTGGTTGTTAAGGTGCTTGAAAACCCTATTATCAATCGCATTGCTTTTGAAGGAAACCAACGTGTTTCTGATAAAATATTGAAGGCGGAAGTGAAACTTCGGCCTCGCATGGCGTTTAACCGATCTAAAATTCAAGAAGAGCAACAACGCCTGTTACATATCTACCGACTTTCAGGTCGATTTGCGGCCACGGTTGAACCCAAAATTATAAAACTAGCTGAGAATAGAGTTGATCTAGTATTTGAAATAAATGAAGGTCCACAGACCACTATTCGTAAAATTGTATTCGTCGGAAACAAGAGATTTAGCGATAGCCGCCTAGAGTCTATCATTCAGACAAAAGAGTCGCGCTGGTATCGATTCTTTACATCAGATGATACCTACGACCCAGATCGTTTGGCGGCTGACCAAGAGATATTGCGCAGATATTATCTTAAAAATGGTTATGCTGATTTTAGAGTAAAGTCTGCTGTGGCTGAGCTAAGCCCCAACAAGGAAGACTTTTTTATTACCTTCACCATTGATGAAGGAGAGCGCTATAAGTTTGGGAAAGTTGGCGTGAATAGTAAAATTCCGTCCCTTCCGTCTGATGACTTTACCGATGCGCTTACCATGGAAGAGGGCGATTGGTATAATAGCCAGGAGCTTGAAAAAACGATTGATAATATTATGAGGATTGCTGGAGATCAGGGCTATGCCTTTGCGGATCCACAGCCGAAGGTCAATAGGAACAAGGAAGAGCACACCATCGATGTTACTTTTGATATTGAAGAAGGATCAAAGGTTTTCATTGGACAAATTGATATTATTGGAAACACGCGTACCTTAGATTCTGTTATTCGACGAGAGTTTAGGCTGGCTGAAGGGGATCCCTTTAATCAAACGAAACTGCTCAGGTCTGAACAGCGTATTCGAAACCTTGGCTATTTTAAGAAGGTTAGTATTTATAAAGAACAGGGCGATGCCCCTGACAAGGTGAATATCAAGGTTGCTGTTGAAGAACAGTCTACGGGTGAGCTAAACATTGCAGGTGGTTTCTCGCCTCAAGCAGGTCCCTTGGCGAACTTTGCGATTCATGAACGTAACCTGATGGGTAAAGGGCAACGTATTGGAATTGATACCGTTATTGCTAAGCGAACAAAGTCTGTCGACTTGAGCTTTGCAGAGCCCTACTTCTTGGATCGAGAGTTGGAAGCCGGTGTTAATATTTATGGCCGAAAGGACAGCTTTGATCGTGAGAGTTCTTATGAAGAAAGAACAACGGGTCTAACAACTTGGTTGAAATACCACATTAATGAGCCTCTTACGCAGAAGCTTGCCTATAATATCAACATGGACAAGATTTCCAATTTGGGCGACGGTACTTCCGAGTTCATTAAGGAACAGCCTCGTAGGGCAACGACATCTGCTGTATCTCAGACATTGGCCTATGACATGAGAGATTTTGCCATTGATCCGACCTCTGGCTATATTGTAAGCCTCTATAACCAATTTGCTGGTGTGGGTGGTACCACAAGATATTCCAAGAATATCGTGTCTGGTGCTTACTATATACCGCTTGAAGAAGAGGTTACCCTTGGTTTGAGCGCGCAGTCGGGTATCATATTAGGACTTGGTAAGACGACACGCATTACGGATCGTTTCTCTTTGGGTGGCTTTCTGTTGCGAGGTTTTGACTTTTCTGGTGTAGGCCCAAGGGATCGAAGGGGTTCACAAGATGCCCTTGGCGGTATGAAATATTACCAAAGTTCAGCCGAAGTTACTTTTCCTATTGGACTTCCTAATGAATTTGGTATAAAAGGAGCTGCATTCGTTGATGCGGGTAGTTTGTGGGACGCTCAAAAGTCCAACCCTAATATCTTTGATGATAGCTCATTCAGAGCATCAACAGGTCTAGGGTTACAGTGGTCGTCTCCATTTGGGCCAATAAGGCTTGATTATGGTTTCCCTCTCAAGAAGCGAAGCCTTGATAAAACGCGTAACTTGTTGTTTGGATTTACAAGTCGTTTTTAAATTTAGAAGGAGTGAAAAACGAGATGAAGATATTAAAGGTTACTTTACTAAGCGCAGTGGTTGCTGCATTTGGATTTACAGCTGCTCAGGCGGCCCTTCCAGCCCCAACCATCGGTGTTGTTGATAAGATGTCCATTCTTCAAAAGCTGCCAGTTATTGAAAAGCTTAAAAAGGATGTTGAGTCTCATCAAGGTGCATTCAAAGCTGAATTAGCTAAGTATGAGAAAGATTTCAGAGCAGCTGAAGAAAAACTTCAAGAAGATCAGAAGAAGCTTTCTCAAGACGAACTTGCCAAGAAATATGATGCATACCAAAAGCGTTTAGTTGAGGTAAACAAAATCATCAAAGACAGAAAAGAAAAACTTGAAAAGCCATTCGTTGACGCTATGACCAAAGTTGACACGGCAATTCAGGAAGCTGTCAGCAAAGTGGCAAAAGAGAAAGGACTAAACCTTGTTCTTTATCCAATGTCTGTCGCTTATGCGGATAGTGAATTGAATGTTACAGACGAAGTGGCAGCAATTGTTAAAAAGACATTGCCTGAAATTAAAATTGAAGCACCTAAGAAGTAGTAGATGCCGAATCAAAGGTTCTACACTAATAAGGGCCCATTTCCTCTTGGAAAACTAGTAGAATTATCAAATTCTACTTTCTGCGAGGGAGTGGGTTCTCAGGTTAAAAATGCCCAAATTAAAGATGTTGCTTTCATTAGCAACGCCGAACTGGGGACTGTTACCTATTGCTCAGATCCTCGTTTGTTAGATAGCTTAACAAACACCGAGGCAACAGCGTGCATCATATCGCAAAAGAATCTTGAGAGTTTGCCTGAAAACGTTATTCCAATCCTCAATGAGCAGCCCCAGCGAGCCTATGCTAAAATAGCATCTACCATGTATCCTACTGAGTGCAATCAACTTTTACATACTGGAGCATCTGTAGATGCGACGGCTAAAGTTGATTCTTCTGCTATTATTTGTTCAGGGGTTGTTGTTGGCCCTGGTGCCGAAATCGGTGCAAATGTCACCATTGGTCCCAATTCCGTGATTGGAAAGGGAGTGATTATTGGTCAAAATACATCCATTGATTCAAATGTTTCCATTTCCCATTCAATAATTGGGTCTTCTGTTAAAATACTTGCTGGGGCTCGAATTGGACAAGAAGGATTTGGTTTCATTATGGATGATGAAGGCTATCTTTCTATTCCCCAGCTTGGATGTGTCAGAATTGCAGACAATGTCGAAATAGGGGCCAATACAACTATTGATAGGGGGTCACTCTCCGATACGACAATTGGAACGGGAACTCGCATCGACAATTTGGTTCAAATTGCACATAATGTGCAAATAGGTAAAGGATGTGTTATTGTCGCGCAGGTAGGTATAGCTGGAAGCACAGTTATAGGCGATTATGCGGCATTGGCTGGCCAAGCTGGCATAGCTCAGCATTTGAAAATAGGAAAAGGGGCAAGAGTGGCGGCCCAAGGCGGGGTTATTCGAGATGTGCGCGAAGGAGAGACAATTTCTGGAACTCCAGCCATCCCTATCATGGAGTGGCGCCGTCAGCATGTTGCTTTGTCCAAGTTAAGTCAAAAGAGAAAAGGTGATCTATGACCGGTAAAACATCCATAGAAGCTAAGTCAGTTGCTTCAAGTGATTCTACAACTGAGGAAATCGGAATTGAACGCATTCAAGAAATGCTTCCCCATCGTTTTCCCATGGTTATGATTGATCGCGTAGAAAATGTCGTCCCCAATGAAAGTGCCATTGGCATTAAAAATGTTTCCATCAATGAATGGTTTTTCCAGGGACATTTTCCTGAAAAGCCAGTTATGCCCGGTGTCTTGATAATTGAAGCAATGGCGCAAACGGCTGCTGTCCTTGTGGTTAGGACTATGGGGCCAGATTTTGAGGGGAAGTTAGTCTATTTCATGTCCATTGAAGATGCCCGATTTAGAAAGCCAGTAGTTCCTGGGGACACGCTGCGACTTCATGTCACGAAGCAGCGACAACGTGCGAATGTATGGCGTTTTAAAGCAGAAGCCTACGTAAAGGAATCACTGGTTGCGGAAGCTGGTTATACCGCAATGTTAATGGAAGAATAAATGTCTATAAACATTCATCCCTCTGCAGTGGTAGAAGAGGGCGTAACTCTTTCAGACAATGTTACCATTGGCCCCTATTGTGTGGTTGGAAACGATGTGACTTTGGGAGAAGGCGTCACCCTCGTATCACACGTGACTGTTTCGGGAAATACATCCATAGGTGCTAATACAACAGTCTATCCCTTTGCTGCTTTGGGCTTCCCCCCCCAATCCCTCAAATATAAAGGCGAGCCTTCAGATTTAGTCATTGGAGAGAATAACGTTATTCGTGAGCATGTAACCATTCATCCGGGGACAGAACACGGAACGCGCATCGGAAACGATGGTTTGTTCATGGTGGCGTGTCATGTTGGACATGATTGCGAGATCGGAAATAACGTTATCATGTGCAATAATGCGACCTTGGGAGGGCATGTGATCGTCGGTGATCATGTTTATATCGGCGGACTTTCTGCCGTCCACCAATTTGTTCGCATAGGCCAGCAGGCAATTATCGGAGGAATGTCCGGCGTTGAAAATGATGTCATCCCATACGGATCTGTCATGGGAGAGAGAGCGCGATTGTCTGGACTAAATATCGTCGGCCTTAAACGGCGCGGGTTTTCTCGTGAAATGATTCATGCATTACGAAGCGCCTATCGTCTTTTGTTTGCCAATGAGGGGACCATGGCAGAGCGAATTGCCGATGTTTCTGACCATTTTAAGGATCAAGAAGCAGTAGCAGATATCATTCTTTTCATGAAAAGTGATGCGAGCCGGGCCTATTGTTTGCCAAAGGAATTGAAGTAGCCAATGTTACCTAAATTGGGACTCATCGCGGGGAACGGGGAACTTCCTCGTCAAGTTGTTGAGTGCTGCCAAAAAAAGGGGCGAGAACTGTTTGTAATTGCCCTGGAAGGGCAGGCGGATAGTTGTTTGTTTGATCAGTATTCGGTTGCTCATACTTGGAAGCGTATTGGGGCTTTAGGGGCTTCTCTAAAGGCGCTGAAAGAGGCTGCGGTAGAAGAAGTCATCATGGTAGGAAATGTTCGTAGGCCGTCTTGGAAAGAGCTTCGTCCTGATTTTTTTGCGTCAAAGCTTTTGACCACGAAAGGACTTAAGAATTTTGGGGACGATGCCCTCCTTAAACTAGTCATTCGAGAAGTGGAAAAGAAAGGGTTTAAAGTGGTAGGTGTCCAAGATGTTTTAAAAGATATCCTGATGCCAGCGTCAACACTAGGGCCTTCTGAACCAGATGCAGAGGCTTTACAAGACATTGAACGGGGTGTTCAAATTTTAGAAGCCCTTGGACAGTCTGATGTTGGACAGGCGGTCGTGATTCAGCAGGGGCTTGTCTTGGGAATAGAAGCCATCGAAGGGACCCAGAATTTAATAAAGCGCTGTGCAGAATATAAACGCGCGGGCCCAGGGGGCATTCTTGTAAAACTTTCAAAGTCCGGTCAAGAAAATCGCGTGGATCTTCCTACCCTAGGACCTGATACCATAAAACAAGCTGCCCAATCAGGCCTCCGTGGGATTGCCGTTGAAGCGGGCAAAACGCTCATTGTGAACCGAGAACAGGTAGAAATACTGCTAGAGTCTCAGGGCCTCTTTCTGGTGGGCATTGATAGAAAGGTCGTTCTTCGATGAAAGGGCCGACTTTTTTTCTATTAGCAGGAGAGCCCTCCGGTGATTTTATTGGGGCCCATTTGATGAAGGCGCTTAAGCAAAAGTACGGCAAAGGCCTCCGTATCATTGGCATTGGGGGGCCGCAGATGGAAAAGGAAGGCTTGCAGAGTCTGGTTCCCATGAAGTCGCTCTCAGTTATTGGCATTACGGAAATTATTCCTCAAGCCTTGGGATTGTTAAAAAAAATTCGTGAAACGGCAGATTTTATCAAAAAAGAAAAACCCGATGCCGTCATTACCATAGACCTTCCGGCCTTTAGCTTTAGGCTGGGAAAGAAGTTGAAAGAAACGGGCATTCCCCATATTCATTATGGAGCACCGACAGTTTGGGCTTGGCGTCCTCGACGCGCGCGGATGATTTCCAAGTTTTTGACCCATTTACTGACCCTGTTTCCATTTGAACCGCCTTATTTTACCAAGCACGGCTTGCCCACAACCTTTGTCGGGGATCCTGTTTTAGAGGCTGGATTTGATCAGGGACATGGAGAAGCTTTTCGTAAAAGGCACAATATCCCAAAAGACGCTGTTCTATTGTGCATGCTTCCTGGCAGTCGGAAAAGTGAAGTATCGCAGCTAGCGCCAATTTTTGCTGACACGGTCAGAAAGTTGCAGAGACAGTTTCCCAAACTGCATATAGTAATTCCCACCGTTTCAAATGTATCCCATATGATTGGGAGTTTGACAAAAGACATAACGTGCCCCTCCGTTATTATTACTCATGAGACGGAAAAGGCCGATGCCTTTGCCGCAAGTGATGTGGCTCTAGCAGCCTCTGGTTCAGTGGCCTTAGAGCTTGCCTGTGCTCAGCTGCCCATGGTTATTACCTACAAAGCATCGATGCTGACATTTTGGATCGTCCAGAGAATGATCAAAGTGCCTTATGCGTGCATGATTAATATCTTGCTCAATCGGTCCGTTGTTCCCGAATATCTTCAGGAAAATTGTGAGCCAGAGAAGCTTTCTAGGGCCATTTCTACCCTACTGACGGATAAGGCACTGCGACAAAAGCAAGTGCAGGGTCTGAAAAAGGCCAAGGAACTGCTGAAATCAAAGGAAGAGCTTCCAAGCGTACAAGCAGCAAATGTTATTGGTGATATAATTGGCGGTGATGGGAAGAGGTTCCTGTCAATAACACGTAAAGATGTCCGCCTTTAGCACACTAGTTGTCCGATTCTCGGTCCCCCATGGGAGGAGGTCAACTGACAGAGCTAGGGCAAATAGCTCTAAAAGTTTATAAACCAGAATTGCCCGCTCCTTAAAACGCTGGCGAGCTTAGGCACAAGAGCCCCTTCATGGTCGTTTGCTTCATGAATTAGACTCTTGTTTCCGATTTGTGCGCTTTATTATGTTATACCCAAAGAGTAGAAAACGAAAAGGGAGGAAGTATTATGAAAATCCAGTGGAAAAATATTGCGCACCGCGCTGTTCTAATAGTGGGTGTGAGCCTTATCTTGCTTTGTGGTTTTAGTCCACAACTTGTCTTCGCTGATTGTATGAACGTTTGTCAGCATCAAAGCGATCAAGACTGTAACGCATGCCTCAGAGCAGAAGGTTGGTAAGTATGCCTCAGAAATGAAAGTTATTGAGGTACTCACTCTGCCTCCAGGTCGTCTCGTTGGTTCCCGATCCTGTTTTCCGCCTCAGTGGCGTCCACCCTGCGAATTCCCCTAAATAAACCTCGACGTCGGGCTTCGAAAGTTTATCCCGTCTGGATGGATCTATCCTCATGTCCTCACCTCTATTACCTTTCGCAATCCCTCTTCCGGGCCCTCCTTATTCGCACCTGCCCTAGCTATCTTCCTGAGCAATCCCCCGTCTAGAAGAAAGCTCAAAATTAACAAGTCTCCGCCACGACCATCTCACTTTCAAAAAAAGAGGGAAGGACTTAAAGAGGTCACTTGACAGAGCCATGCATTAAGGCAAATATTGGCGAACGTTTATAAAAAAGAATAGGGTGCTATGAAGAAAATTATTACGTGGTTTTTGATTGCAGACGGGGCAAGGGCCCGATTGTTTAAAAACGAAGGGCCTGGGAAAGGAATTCAGGCTGTCTTTGAAGATGAGTTTATTGGAAATTTTCTGCCTACCCGTGACTTGGTAAGTGATCGACCCGGGCGGACCTTCGATAGCAACGGTCCTGGACGTCATTCAATGTCGGCACCCAGTGATGCTCACAGAATGGCCAAGAAAGATTTTGCCCGCCAAGTTGTTGGGATTCTTGAGAATGGAAATGTTTTTGATCGCCTGGTCATCGTGGCACCTGCCAAAGCTCTGGGAGATATCAGAAGTGTTTTGTCGAAAGGCTCTCAAGAGAAAATCACGGGCGAAATTACCAAAGATCTAACCAATATCTCTATAAATGACCTGCCCAAGCATCTGAGTCAGCTAAATATAGTTATTTAAGTCTGACTAAGCCATAATTATTGCATTTTAGAGCAGTTTTCCTTAAAACCTATAAACGGAAGGTTTTAACTTTTAGCCGTTTGGGGATTTAAAGAAAATGAAGTTTATTTTAGTAAGCATATTTAGTCTTGTTGCGTTTGACGCTGTTGCTATCTCCGCTTCGAATGAATTCATACCCGTTGGCAGCACCATGCGACCATCTAACGTGCGCATAGAAATCAAGAATGAGGCCATGGAGGACAATGAGAGGGTTCTTGAGACAGCTTATGGAGATAGGCATTCTAAGGTAATTTTTAAAATAGTTCCGGATAGTCGACAGATGTTGCCACTTGTCGAGCATATAAAGCTTCCCCCCATATATAGTAGAGGTATTGTAACCACGTGTGATTATTCCTATATAAATGTTCCCTCTTCCATCTATGTTTCTGTTCAAAAATGCGTCCCTTTGTATGCCGGGGCATTTCATCCGGGAGAGGTTCTAGCTAGAACAGAGTCTTCTTCCAGTTCAATATGGGAGTCTGAAATAGGTTTTGCTAATTTTTTCTTGACCCTAAAAAAAGGACCTAATGGATACCAGTTGGATCTTCAGAATTCTGCGCAGTGAATTCGATCACACGGTTCATAGGGGATGTGCCGTAAAATATTCCTCTCAAAGCCTTTTTAAGATTTTTTCCTATAACGATCATAGTGTAGAGACCAGGGCCGTTTTCCCTGATCTTGCCCCACAGTTTTAATGATTATTTTGTCGTTGTTGATCCAGATAGCATGAGCTCCGTGCCACCAAATATCAAAACGATCGATGATCTTGGGATTCGTGCCCATGTGGTTGCCCAGGTGTTTACCCATGCGTTTACAAAGTGATTTGTGCCAAAAAAGAGGTGCTTCGGAAATAATAAGGGAAGCCCAGGGGCAATAGTATCTGATATTTTCAGGATCCTTTATAAAGGCAATTGTCTGGGAATCTTTTTTGTATGTGCAGCCCATTGGCTTGCAGGAGAGTGGTGATGTGGCATTTTTTTCGTAGGGCCAGAGCTGGTTCGAGAGAGCCCCCATTCGTTCCATCCAGAGGGCTTGTGTAAAGAGGGACGATCTGTCTGTAGATCCATGAAGGGTATCTCCGTGCAGAACACTTACAACTTTACCATCTCCAGATATGAGGATATCCGGCTGTGTTTGAAAGAGGGGCATGGTGAAGGCAAGTACCATAGGCACAATGCCCCAGTAACGCCATGGTTTTTGCCACAAACAAAGCCAGAGCGCGCCAGAGGTAAACAGAATCAGATAGGACAGTGGAAAGGCTTGGACTTTCATGACGGCACCGGGCCATTGGGAAACAATAGTTGCAACGGTAATAAGATAGCTAATTCCCAGTCCCATTAAGCGGAGGGGCCACTCTTCAAGGCCAACGGGCATCAATAGGACGCCAATGAGGCCAAGTGGCAGGATCCAAAATCCTGTAAGGGGAATCCCCACTATATTTGCGGGAAGGGATTGGAGGGTAAATCGATGGAAAGTATATAGGCTGTATGGCGTTGTGGCCATGGTTGCAACCAGGCTGGTTATGATGATGCCAAATAAGTAAAAGGCTCCCTTTTTAAAGAGATGTGCGTTTGTACTCCAATGGAGTAGCTTGACCCTATTTCCCTCATAAAGCGCGATGAGGGCGATAACCGCGGCAAAGGATAACTGAAAACTAGGAGAGAGCAAGTTTTCTGGGCGAAGCATGAGGATAACAATGGCCGCAATGGCAACGGATCTCATAGACAAGGCAATTCGATCCAATAGGATGGCAAGCATAACTATGCTGATCATCATAAAAGATCTTTGCGCAGGAGGCCCCATTCCCGAGAGCAACAGATAACAGAAACTGCCAACGAGAGCGACAATTGCGGCGCCCTTTTTTGTCTTAAACCTTAGGGAGACAATTGGAATGAGGGCAAGGCCAACTCTAATAATAAGAAATATAGTGCCTGCAATGAGACTTAGATGGAGGCCTGAGATGGCTAAAATATGGGCAATACCCGCATTGGCGAAGGCCTCTCGAACAGAAGGCGCAATGGTGCCTTTTTCTCCTGTAATAAGGGCGCTGGCAATGGCTCCCTTTTGACCCGGCAGGATGGTGTGGAGGCGTTTTGTCAGAGTGTGTCGCAAATTTGTGAGCCAGAGAAAGAAAGAGGTGTTGCCTCTATCCTCAATAATTTCTGGAACGGTGAATCCATAGGCTGTGGCTGAAAACTGCCGAAAATAAGCCGCTCGTCGAAAGTCAAAACTTCCTGGAAGAACCGGGCTCGTCACTGGCCCAATCATGCCGCGCGTTGATATGACTTGCCCAGCGTGATAGGGGGGCAGATCCTTTAGTCGCAGCGTTAATCTGATTCGTTTTGGCAGGGGAGGGACTGTTCTTGAAGGATCCCAGAGGGTGATATCTTTATAGCTGACGTCTTTTAAGAACAGTCTTTCTCCAAAGGGAGTGGATTGTACGTTTTCGATAGTCCCACGCATGGAGAGGGATCCAACTTTCTTTTCCAACATGGGCTCAAGGATACTGGAGGTGCGATAGATAGCTGCGGTAAAGCCAACCAGAATGAAGCTAATAGAGAGTAACGGGATATAAAGGCGACCCATTCGCCGGCATAAAGATGTGAAGAGGCAACAGCAGGTGGATAAAATGAGGCATGGGATTAAAGGTGGTTCAATTGGGAGCGCGAAGTAAATTCCAATGCCACAGCCTAGGGCGACTGGGATCCAAAGGATCCAACGGTCTTTCTCATCTTGCAGTAGATTTGAAATTTTCTCAAATAACATGCGCCCAAGTTCCAATAACCAAAATAGGGAATAGTATTTCGAATTTTTTTAGGATGAAAAAGCGTCTTGTGTCCGGTATTCCTTTTTTTCACGGCTCGGAAAAAGGGGCTCGATGCTGGGAGAGATGTGGCATGAAAAAGCAGACGAAAGCCTTCACTGGCATTGCTCTTATGCTCATAATATGTCATCAAGTAGTCTCCACATAAGGGAAATAAATCAATGTCTGTCATTACGCGTTTCGCCCCATCTCCAACTGGATTCTTACATATTGGAGGGGCTCGAACGGCTCTTTTTAACTGGCTGTATGCCCGCCATCATGGGGGCAAGATGCTTCTGCGAATTGAAGATACGGATCGCGAGCGCTCAAAGGAAGAAGCCATCCTAGCCATCATCAACGGGATGAAGTGGATGGGATTGGATTGGGACGGAGAAGCGGTTTCTCAATTTTCTCAAAAAGAGCGCCACCAGGAGGTGGCTCAAAAGCTCTTAGATGAAGGCAAAGCGTACTATTGTTATGCGACCCCAGAAGAGCTCGACGAAATGCGTGAGCAAGCCAAAAAGGAAAAACGTCCCATGCGCTATGATGGACGCTGGCGGGATCGGGATCCAAAGGAGGCCCCAAAAGGTGTGGACCCCGTTATTCGCCTTAAAGTGGATCAGTCAGGCGAGACTGTGATTCAGGATCTGGTCCAAGGAGAGGTTAAAGTCTCCAATGTGGAATTGGACGATATGGTGCTGGTCCGTTCCGATGGGACGCCTACGTATATGTTGGCAGTGGTTGTGGACGATCATGATATGGCTGTTACCCACGTGATCCGTGGCGATGACCATCTCACCAACGCCTTTCGTCAGTTTCATATTTACAAGGCCATGGGGTGGGATATCCCAACCTTCGCCCATATTCCTCTCATTCATGGTCCCGATGGGGCAAAGCTTTCCAAGCGTCATGGTGCCTTGGGTGTGGAGGCCTATCAGGAGATGGGTTACCTGCCGGAAGCCCTCATGAACTATCTCCTGCGACTAGGCTGGAGTCATGGCGATGAGGAAATCATCTCTACAGAGCAAGCCATACAGTGGTTTGACTTCGATCATGTGGGAAAATCTCCTGCGCGATTTGATCTCCAAAAGCTTGAGAATCTCAATGGCCATTATATTCGTGAATCTAGCAATGAATCTCTCGTGGATCTTATCGTGCCTATCCTGGAATCAGAATTGGGAAAAGTGCTAACATCTGAGGCAAGAGATTTGCTGTTAAGAGGGATGGAAGGCCTTAAACAGCGCGCGAAAACCATCGTAGAGTTGGCTCAAAGTTCTGGATTCTATGTTTATGCTCAGCCCATTCCCTTAAACGAAAAGGCTCAGGCTATTTTGACGACTGAGGCAAAAGCCCTCATAGGAAAATTCGTGAAGGCGATCCTTGAACGAAGTCCTCGTTGGAATCACGAGGCTCTTTTGGAATTTGCGAGAGGTTTTGCTGAGCAGGAAGGAATAAAGCTCAAAGACTTGGCCCAACCCCTTCGCGCAGCCATTACGGGATCAAACGTGTCCCCAGGTGTCTTTGAAGTGATGGAAGTCCTGGGACAGGAAAAAAGCCTAGAGCGCTTGAGTCTTTAAGCCCTCATGTTTGCCTTTTAACCAATTGATAAGTCCTCCGTTTAGGAGAATATCTATTTGGCGTTTTGAGAGCTCATGTGTAAGTTTTATCTGTTTTCCGGAGCATTTGACAGTGGCTTCGAGAGCGTCTCCCATTGAAATTGCCCGATGGATGTTTTTGAGAACGAGGGTATCTCCTAGGCCTAGAGTGTCAAAATCTTCAGGACTCTCAAAAGTCACCGGCAGGACACCAAAGTTAACCAAATTTTGCCAATGGATGCGGGCAAAGCTTTTTGCAATGACGAGCCTGAGGCCAAGATAGCGTGGGGCCAAGGCCGCGTGCTCACGGCTGGAACCTTGGCCATAGTTATCTCCTGCAATGATGGCATGGCCGGAGGTCTTCTTTTGTTTTTCGGCGCGGGGTGCATAGGTATCATCAATTTGCTCGAAGCAAAACTCACTAATTTTTGGGATGTTACTTCGATAAGGGAGGACACGGGCCCCTGCGGGAAGTATGCCATCCGTCGAAATGTCATCTCCTACTTTCAGAAGAATAGGGAGCTCGAGCACATCTGGGAGGGGCTCCAAATGGGGAATAGAAGCAATATTTGGGCCTTTGATCAGTTCGACTTTGAGAGCCTCGTCGAGGGGCAAAGGACCTTGAAGGGTGTCGCGGTTAATGATCCGCTTTTCTGGTAAAGTTACCTTTGGATAGGCCATACCAAGGGAGCGGGGGTCTGTGATCTTTCCCATGAGGGCAGAAGCCGTAGCTGTTTCTGGGCTGCACAGAAAGACACTGTCTTCTTTGGTGCCCGAGCGTCCCGGAAAGTTTCGGGGAACGGTGCGGAGGCTATTTCTTCCCGTGGCCGGTGCTTGTCCCATTCCAATACAACCGTTACAGCCTGTTTGATGGAGGCGGGCGCCAGAATGGATAAGATCATTCAGGTGGCCCGAAGCAAGGAGGTCTTCCAAAATAATACGAGAGCTGGGATTAATATCAAAAGAGACCTGATCATGAACCTGTTTGCTTTTGACCATCTCAGCCGTAATGGCAAAGTCACGGAATCCAGGATTTGCCGAGGAACCAATATAGGATTGAGAGAGCTCTTCGCCTTCAATTTCCCGCACTGCTACCACATTGCCTGGGCTGGAGGGCTTGGCAATCATGGGTTCCAGTTGACTCATATCAATCTCATCATGAAGATCGTAGGTGGCTTCAGGATCGGCGAGCAGCTCTTTCCAATCTTCGGGGCGTCCCACACTTTGGAGATAAAGTTTCGTTTCTTCATCGGAAGGAAAGACCGAGGTGGTTGCGCCCAGTTCTGCCCCCATATTGGCAATCACATGTCGATCCATGGCTGTAAGGTGCTTTAGGCCAGGCCCATAGTATTCTAATATTTTACCCACGCCGCCTTTCACATTATGGCGCCTCAGAAACTCTAAGATCACGTCTTTTGCACTGACCCAATCTGGCAGGGATCCAGTCAGCTTAATGCCCATGATCTTTGGCATTTTCACATAAAACGGATGACCTGCAATGGCTTCGGCAACTTCTAGACCACCGGCGCCCATGGCGAGCATGCCCATGGATCCGGCCGCACAGGTATGACTATCCGAGCCGAGGAGGGTTTTACCAGGAACACCAAAGTTTTGCATGTGAACCACGTGACTAATGCCGCCGCCAGGTCGGGCGAACCAAAGGCCAAAGCGTTGACAGGCGCTCTGAAGGAAAAGATGGTCATCGGGATTTTTGCTGTCTTCTTGCAGCAAATTATGATCCACGTACTGGGCAGAGAGTTCGGTCTTGGCCTGTTGTAGATTCATGGCTTCAAGCTCGAGCATGACCAAGGTTCCTGTGGCATCTTGCGTGAGCGTTTGATCGATTTTGAGAGAAATCTCTGAACCAGCTGTCATCTCGCCCGCAAGGAGATGAGATTTGATCAATTTTTGGGCCACATTCATAGGCATTTTAAGGTCCCCCGGTCTGCTGTTCTTAGCAATTTTATTAGAATTTATGCTACAATATACACCATAAGAACGTGTTTCAAAAGGGAGGACGGGGAAACATTTCCATAAAAGGTGTGATTCTCGTTTATAGGGGTGTGCCTATGCAAAGACTCGACGGTAAAATTTGTTTGGTAACAGGAGCTGCGTCCGGTATTGGAAAAGCCATCTCAAAGCTTTTTGTTGAGGAAGGCGCTTTTGTCATTTTGACCGATATTCAAGCAGACAAAGGGAAAGCTTTGGCTCTTGAACTAGGTGGGCAGGCTATCTTTCTTTCCCAGAATGTTCGTGATGAAAAGAAATGGCAGGAAGTTATTGGCTATATCGAAAGTGAATATGGCCGTCTCGATGTTCTGGTGAATAATGCAGGCATCATTGGTTTGGAGGAAGGGCTTGGGCCACAAGATCCAGAAAATGCCACCTTAGAAGCGTGGCGGGAAGTGAATGCGATTAATGCAGAAAGTGTTTTTCTAGGATGTAAATATGCCCTTAAGGCCATGAAGAAACATGGCACTGGCTCAATTATCAATATTTCTTCTCGATCTGGCATGGTGGGAGTCCCCGGAATAGCGCCCTATGCGGCGAGCAAAGCTAGCGTTCGCAATCATACAAAAAGCGTTGCTCTTTATTGTGCGAGCCAAGGATACCAAATTCGCTGCAATTCTATTCACCCGGCGTCCATTCTAACACCTATATGGGATGCCATGTTGGGGAGTGGCAGAGAAAGGGACGAGAAAATAAAAGAGATGGCCAAAAACATTCCCCTTGGACATATGGGGCAGCCTGAAGATGTTGCCTATGCAGCGCTCTATCTTGCTTCAGATGAATCGAAATTTGTGACGGGAAGTGAGCTTGTTATTGATGGCGGTATTTTAGCGGGCAGTGCCGCGGCGCCAAAACCAAAAGGCCATAAGTAGCTTGTAGGAGGCGTTTCCTCTGAAAACGGTGTCACAGAGGAAACGGATAATGGGAACTAACCGTTTGTACGGGCAGCTCCAAGCTTTGAAGCAGTACCACCTGTACGGCTCGTAGAAGTCTTCTTTGAGCTCTTAGATGTACCTGTTCCGGTAGTCTTTTTTGATGAGTTCTTCGTGTTTGTTTTCGTACCAGTCGTTGAACCTGTACCAGTTGTACCTGTACCTGTTGTGTTTCTTGTTGTCATTTGACTCTCCTGATGTTTTTATTATTGAGCAAAGGCAGGCCTCACTCGTTTTTTCTTACCGTTTCATTGTAGCATAATTAGTTTACGGAATAAGTAGGAATTACTTGCACAAAATCATAGCATTACATTTTTCAGGGGATCTTTAGTGAGATATAGACGTGCTAGTAGGTCGAGGGGACGTCCCAGCAATCATCAGATTTTTGAAAGGTCGATCGCTTGCTTCTAAGAGCCACTCTCAACTTCGTCTAATATTTCCTGGAGCTTATGCATCATTTGTCGGAGTTTTTTCGAAAGGCTGGAGGATTTTTTGCTTTGGATATCTTGTTGTGCTTTTTGAGCGTAGTTGGCTTCAGGAGTTTTCTTTACAAGTAGAGGGTTATCCGTTGCCTCAACGCCTTTACGGCGTGCTTCAGCTTCTTGCTGACAAAACAGAGAAACAATGACACAGGTGACAAATAACGAAGCCGTTTTCATAAGAACATTCCTTTCTCAAGTCTAACGATGAAACTAAACCTTCTCTAGCAAATCCATCAACTTAAAGAAAGAGAAAAAAAAGGAGGATATATTGGAAAAACATGTTTTTTTGGGAGAAAAGTCTTTTCAAATAGTGTAGTTTTTATTCTAGTGGAAAAAGTTTTGTTCCTGTTCCAAGGGAAGAAAATTCTCAAAAAGTGAGCAAAAAGAAAAAGAAAGAGGAAAAAAGGGAGCGGATGCGTTGACAGAAGGTAACTTCCCCCCTATCTATTCAACGTTGAGAAAACGAATTGAGGTATAGATGCTAGCTGGACTTGCGAAAAAATTTTTTGGAACTGCCAATGAACGTTTTTTGAAGAAATATGATAAAAACGTAAAGGCTATAAATGACTTAGAGCCTGAACTTGAAAAGCTTTCCGATGATCAATTAAAAGCAAAAACCACCGAATATAAAGAGCGTTTGGCCAAGGGAGAAAAACTAGACTCTCTGTTGGTAGAAGCCTTTGCCACCGTTCGCGAAGCGGCTAAGCGGACGCTAGGCCAGCGTCACTTTGATGTTCAGCTCATGGGTGGAATGGTCCTCAACGAGGGTCGTATCGCCGAAATGGGGACGGGTGAAGGAAAAACTCTTGTGGCAACTTTGCCTTCCTATCTGAACGCCCTGACGGGTAAAGGGGTTCATGTGGTTACCGTTAACGACTATTTGGCGGCTCGTGACTCGAAGTGGATGGGGCAGGTTCATGAGTTTTTGGGGCTTACGGTCGGGTGCATTGTCAATGATTTGGATGACGAAGATCGACAAGAAGCCTATGGTGCAGATATCACTTACGGCACCAATAACGAGTACGGATTCGATTATCTTCGCGACAACATGAAGTTCCGTTTGGACGAGATGGT
>JABJFC010000056.1 GCA_018662925.1 Alphaproteobacteria bacterium
TACTTCTGCAAAAGAATTTCGAAGATCAATCATGGACTTTTTTGAAATCACTTGGCCAAAAATTTCCCACGATATGGTGGATCGCATCAATGATGATTTTCAATTACTGAAATCGGCACTTTGATTCGTTTTGGGTATAGAATTTGCCAAAAGATCCTTTGTCGTTGCCGCAAGTTTTGGTCTAGCATCCGCTTTGTCAGTTGTCGTGCTCGGAGACGAAAGTGGCTATACAATCACAACCCATCAACAAATGAAAATTGCCACCATAGAAGGCATGTGGAAAACTGAGCCGGCCCCAGCATCTTTTACAATTTTTGGCATTCCAGATCAAAAGAATTTAAAAACAGATTACCAAGTTACTGTTCCTTGGGCCCTAGGCCTCATTGCTACACGATCCTTAGATGGAGAAGTTAAAGGAATTGTGGAACTTGTTGAAGAAGGAAAACAACGAATCCGTAGCGGCATGATAGGATATGGAGCACTAAAGAACTTGCGTTCCCCCGAAGCACAAGAGTCTTCTAAATTAACTTTGAAGCAACATTCAAAGGATTTAGGATATGCCCTTCTCTTGAAGCAATATACCGATGATGTGATCAGTGCGACCGATTCACAAATAGACCAAGCCGCTTGGGATACCGTTCCAAGAGTAGCTCCGCTGTTCTGGAGTTTCCGTATAATGGTTGGCTTAGGATTTTATTTTATCCTGTTCTTTGGATTCGCCTTTTACGTTGCCTCCAGAGGAACTTTGCTTAGCCACCCCAATTTTTTAAGAGTGGCTATTTTAAGTCTTCCTACACCTTGGATTGCTGCTGAACTTGGATGGGTCGTTGCCGAATATGGTCGACAACCCTGGACCATTGATGGCATCTTGCCCACTTTCTTGAGCGGATCAGGATTGAATAGCTCCAGTGTTTGGATAACTCTAATAGCCTTCATCACATTCTATACAATTCTTGCTGTCGTAGATGTCTTACTGATGAAAAAATATATAAAGCTCGGCCCACAGCAGGCACTCGCCCCTAAAGGAGGAAAAGCCCATGCTTATTGATTATGAAATCCTTCGTCTCGTTTGGTGGGCATTATTAGGAGTCCTCCTTATAGGTTTTGCCGTTATGGATGGTTTTGATATGGGAGTCGCAACTCTATTGCCCTTCGTAGGAAAAACAGATACCGAACGCCGCATTATAATTAATACCATTGGCCCCGTGTGGGAAGGAAACCAGGTATGGCTCATACTGGGTGGAGGAGCCATATTTGCTGCCTGGCCCTACGTCTACGCGGTCTCCTTTTCAGGATTTTATTTTGCTATTTTCATCGCCCTATTTGCCATTATTTTGCGACCCGTCGGCTTTAAATTCCGCAGTAAAATGCCCCACAAAACATGGAGATCTGTCTGGGATATATGTTTATTCATCGGAGGAGCCGTGCCACCGCTCATATTTGGCGTCGCCTTTGGAAATCTCTTTCTAGGAGCAGACTTTCATTTTGATGAGACTCTTAGATCCCACTATACAGGAGGCTTCTGGCAACTTTTGAGTCCTTTTGCGCTCTTGTGTGGACTTGTAAGCACATCCATGGTCACCATGCATGGCGGTATCTACCTTGCCTTGAAGACAGAAAACCCCATTTCTAATCGGGCACAAATAGTCGCATTTTATGCAGGCATTTTAACTCTCATTCTTTTTTCTTTAGCAGGATTGTGGTTAGCTTTTGGAATTGAGGGATACACTATTTCTACTCAAATGCTTCATGATGCCTCCTCTAACCCCTTGTCAAAAACTGTAACACGCAATCTTGGAGGTTGGTTAGAGAACTACAAGCTCTACCCTGGAGCCTTCCTCATTCCATTGGTAGCTTATCTCGCAGGACTTTTAACACTTGTATTGTCTAGAGTCCAAAAATTTGGATTAGCCTTTATCACAAGTGCATTGTGCATCACAGGAATCATTACGACGGCCGGAGCAAGTCTATTCCCTTTCCTGTTACCCTCTGCAACAGATCCAGATCATAGCCTTACCGTTTGGGACGCCTCTAGCAGCCAGCTCACTCTCTTCATCATGCTGATTGCTACCGTTATATTTGTTCCTATCATTCTCATATATACATCCTGGGTATTTCGAGTTTTGAGAGGGAAAGTAACCCCTCAATCTCTAAAGGATGAAGAAATTAACGCCTACTAATAAGGGGAAAAAATATGTGGTACTTTAGTTGGGTTTTAGGTCTTGGCTTAGCCTGCTCTTTTGCAATCCTAAATGCTATGTGGTTTGAACTTAAAGAGGATGCCAAAAAAAATCGGCGCTAACTTCTTTCTCTAGCTAAGTTTGACCGCCGTTCCATAGGCGACTATCTCAATCATCCCCCGTGCAACATTGGAAGTCGTGATCCGGACGCAAACAATACCATCAGCCCCAATTTCGTCAGCTTCATCCAACATTCGTTTGACAGCCTGTTCGCGGGTTTGCATCAAAAGCTTTGTATATCCTCCCACTTCTCCTCCGATGATCCCTCGAAGTCCCGCAAGTAAATCTGTTCCAATATTCCGCGCCCGAACCGTATTACCTTTAACGAGTCCCAGAGTTTTTTTAATCTTCTGATCACTGAACATATCTTGGGTTGTAATTTTCATACCAACCTCCTATTTGCGTGATAAACTCAAATTAGTGTGAGTGTGCAAGCCCTTTTGCCGCAATGCGTTCTGCTAATCGTGCAAATGAGATGGATTGTAGCCACACAGTTCCTGTTCCAGAAAGCGAAGCCAAGAAAAATCCTTCTCCCCCGAAAAACATGGACTTCAAATTACCTGCTCTTTGAATGTCGTACTCAATGTCTTTTGTAAACGCCACAAGACAGCCCGTATCGACTAAGAGCTTTTCATCTTTTAGTTCATGTTTCACCACATCACCGCACGCATGAACAAAGATATCTCCCTGCCCAATAAGTTTTTGCAGAATAAAACCTGTGCCTCCAAAAAATCCTGCCCCTAAGCGCTTTGCAAAAGCAATGGAGACTTCAGTTCCTTCCTCCGAACATAAGAAAGAATCTTTTTGACAGATTATCTCTCCTTGAATCTCTTTAAGACTCAACGGAACAATCTTGCCAGGATACGGTTCCGAAAAAGCTACACGTCTTGGCTCTTTGGCGTTATTAGTAAAATGGCAAAGAAAAATTGACGTTTTTGTGAGGATACGCTCCCCCGTATGCATTAACTTTGACAGCATGCTTTCGTCTGGATGGGTGCCATCTCCCATAGTTGCTTCAAACGAAATGCCATCTTCCATGTACATCATGGTTCCTGCTTCGGCCATAACTCTTTCACCTGGCGCAAGTTCAATTTCTACGAATTGCAAATCGCCGCCCAGAACTTTTGATTTTAGTTTGTTTCCCATAACAATCTCTCCCCCTGTTAGATACATTCTAACTTATTTTAGAGATTTTTTCCATTTCCACTTTTTCTTGCTGCGATGCAGATCAATCCCCAACAGAAAACCAAAACTCATCAAGAGGGTCAATAAGGCGGATCCCCCATAAGAAACGAATGGAAGAGGAATGCCCACCACAGGAACCAGGCCCGTCACCATAGCCACGTTTACAAAAACATAAATGAACAAGGTTGAGGTAATACCAATAGCCACAAAGCGACCAAATAAATCGTCCGCTCTAAAACTGATAATAAATCCATAAAATATCAGAAGAGCGTACAGTCCCAAGAGAATCATCGCCCCCAAAAAACCAAATTCTTCACTAAACATGGTAAAAATAAAGTCAGTCTGCTTTTCTGGCAAAAAGTTCAAGTGACTTTGCGTTCCTTTAAGATATCCTCTCCCAAAAAAGCCTCCTGAGCCCAGTGCGATTTTAGACTGAATTATATGATATCCAGTTCCCAAGGGATCTCTCTCAGGATTCAAAAAAGTTAAGACACGATTCTGCTGGTACTCCCGCAAAAAATGCCAAATGAAAGGAATGCTCCCTAAGCTAAGAACGCCGCCAGCAAGAAGTAACGAAGTCCGTACTCCCGCCATAAAAAAAAGAATCATGCCTATGGAACATAAAAGAAGCGTCGTGCCCAAATCAGGTTGGCGCAAGACCAAAATGGCTGGAAGACCTATGAGAACAAGAGGGGGAATCGCCGCAAAAAGCCCTTTGTGATGGTGGTTAACGACTTGTCCAAAATATCTGGAAAGAGCCAACACGAGAGCCGGCTTCATGAGTTCCGATGGTTGAATTTGGATGACCCCCAAATTTATCCACCTCTGTGCTCCCATACCGATGGCCCCTTTCACCTCTACTAAAATCAATAAGAGAAAGCATCCTAGATAAATAAGGTAAGCTTTATCCCACCAAAATTTTGGATCCACATTGGCTATACACAACATCAAGGCAAGGCCAACTCCAAACCGAATAAGCTGAGGAAACAGCCACGGTGAAAAACTTCCTCCGCCAGCTGAATAGAGGGAGATAAAACCAACGGAAGCAATCAGACAAATAATGAAAACGACACTCCATCTTAGACAAAGTAGTTTTCTGAAGTAGAGCGATCCTGAAAGACTCGACATTCTACAGCTTCCTTTTTTGTGCCATTAACAAAAGATCACGTACGATGGGACCCGCTACGGTACTTCCAAATCCACCATGTTCCACTATAACCACAGCCGCATAACGAGGCGATTTGATAGGGGCAAAGCCAATAAAAAGGCCATGGTCTCTAAATTTCCAAGGAAGATCTGCATTCTTTCGAACGCCTGCGCGCCTCTCGGCCATTGTTATGCGCTTGACTTGAGTTGTTCCACTTTTACCTCCCATTTCCAAACCTTTTTCTGTGATGCGAGTACGATAGCCAGTGCCCCGAGGAACATTACTGACCATCTCCAACCCCTTCACAATCAAATCTAAATTAGCCTGAGAAAAAGAAAGCTGTTTATAGGCTGGCTCAGCTTCTCCTCTTATCAAATGAGGCTCAACAGCAAATCCACCGTTGGAAATTCGTGCCAACATAACCACCAGTTGGAGGGGAGTTGCCAAAACGTATCCCTGCCCAATCGATGCAACCAAAGATTCTCCAGGATACCAACTTTCCTTTAAAGCTGCTTTTTTCCACGCCCTAGTAGGAACCAAGCCCGGCTTTTCATCCGGTAGTCCGATGTTCGATAATGCTCCAAACCCAAGTCGCCGTGCCACACTCGCAATGGCATCTATATCTAAACGCTTGCCAAGCTCATAAAAATAAACATCACATGAACGATATATGGCTTCAAGAAAATCAACTTTTCCATGTCCTCCACGCTTCCAACAATGAAAGCGCCGTCCACCCAAAGAAACATGACCTGGGCAATAAAAATTTGTATTCACGTCTACAATATTATTTTCCAATGCCGCTAGAGCCACCACAAGCTTATAGGCGGAACCTGGAGCATATTGCCCCTGGATAACTTTATTGGTTAAAGGGTTATAAGGATCTGAAAGCAGTCCCTTCCAATCTTGATGGGAAATTCCGTTGGTGAATAAATTGCCATCAAACGCAGGATGTGAAGCCATACATAGTACTTCACCCGTGTGAATATTCATAACCACAGCACCGGCACTTTCATGTTTGCTCAAGAGAGAGACGGCATGTTTTTGTAGCTCAAAATCGATGGTTAAGTTTAAATCTTTCCCTTTTTTTGGAACTTGCCTGGAAATTTCTCGAATCAATCTCCCACGCGCATTAATCTCCACCTGACGCGATCCAACAAGCCCTCGAAGTTTGTTGTCATGAAGTTTCTCAAGGCCATTTTTTCCCACTTTTATGCCAGCCGCTGAAAGGTAAGCTCCCTTTTTTTCCTCATCTTTTTCCGTTGGAGCCGAAACATACCCGAGTATATGAGCACCAAACTCTTTAAAGGGATAGTAGCGCTGTTGCACTTCCTCAATGAAAAATCCGGGATAATCTAAGAGAGACATTTCAATTTTTGCCACATCTTTCCATAGTAAACCTTCCTGAATAACGGTCGGCAGAAATCTGGGCTTTTTCTTGATTTCTTTAAGAAGTTTCTCCAATGAGTCGGGGGAAAGATTTATGATTTTTGAAATTTTTTGCAGGGGTTCTACTATATTCTTTCCCACCTGCTCTGGAACAATCATAAGACGAAAGTTGGCTTTACTCGCTGCCACTGTTAAACCTTGTCGATCTAGAATTTTTCCCCGTTCAGGTGCCAGTAAACGCACACTTAATCGGTTGTCTTCTGCCAATAAATGATACTTTTCCCGTTCTAAAATCTGCAAATAATAAAGTCTTCCTGATAGAAGACTCAAACCTGCGATTTGTGCAGCACCTAAAAGAAAGGATCGTCGATTTAAGAGAGTCTTTGGATTCTCATTTCTAAAAATCATTTTGAGTGAATCTCTCAATAAATAGTTTTTGAATGAAAATAAGAATACAACTCATGAAAGGATATAACAACAACGTAAGAAGGGCTTGAAATAAAACGGGAATTCCAGACAAAATATGGCCACTTAGCATTGAAAAGAATAGCCATTTACAAAAAAGCAATAAACCAACAAGCAGACTAAAGGCACTCCACACCATGAAAAATGATGCCTTAATCAGAAGCTTTCTTTGGGGCAAAATAACAAGGTAAAATACAAACCACTCTACCGCCGTTAATCCGAGCAAAGCCCCCTTTAGAACATCAGCACATATGCTGATGACAAAAAGAGAACCAAACGGAAGCAAATCTGGGCGATAGAGAATCCAAAAAAATAGAACGCCATAAACAAGTTGAGGTGATATGAAGGATACACCTGGAATCTGAGCAAAGTCGAAACATAGAGCTATTAAAAGTGTTGTGAAAGGGACAATTTTTCCTTGAAAGTCACTCAGGAATAAGTAGAGAGTCGCCCGATTTAGCTTCATTCTTGCCACTTCCACTCTTGTAAAGAAGCTGGCAAAACACTCGAGACATCCACGGGCACATATTGCTCCACAGCTACAAAACTTAGTCGGTCAAGATCAACAAATGGATGAACGACCATCTCACCATCATCTCGCCTCACAACGACACCAATAGGGATACCCGGTGGAAAAACACCTGCATACCCTGATGTAAAAACGCGCTCACCAAGTTCTATTGGAGAATCCTCATAGGAAGTTTTATATACGTATGTAAGATGGGGAAAATCAGAATTGTCACCTGATAAAATAGCATTAACGCCACTACGCTCAGTCACAATCGGTATTCGTGAATTGATATCCGTTATCAAAAGGACTCGTGAAGAGGTATTGCCCACTTCAATGATCCGTCCCAATAGGCCTTCTGTATTGGTAACCGGATATTCCTTCTTAATGCCATTTTCTTTTCCAGCATTCAGAATGATGTTTCGTAGATATACACCTCCTGGATTAGAGACAACTCTTGCAGGGATAATATCTCGTGGACCATCCTGAGTATAATTTATAATCTCCCGCAACTTTTTGTTTTCGAAGTTTAATTCTTCAGCCTTTCTTTTCCAATTCAGCAGGACGAGTCGCTCTTTCTGAAGCTCCTGCACTTGCTCACGTACAGTAACCATATGTGTCATGTCTTGAATGCTTCTATCTAGAAGATGAAAAGGAGCAGCCACCACCTCGAGAACTGGGGTGGAAAAATCCAAAATAAATTCACGAGCAGATCCCACAAAACCTGGACTTATGCTACTGATGACCAAGAAAATAGCGGCTAAAAAAAAGTACAGCAGAAATGAAACACGATAAGAAAATCCCTTAAACGATGACGAAAGGTTTATTCTACGTAAGGTATTACTTTCTTTTGCGGAAATTTGAGACAAATCTCCCCCTTATCCACACTATCAACTTTAACTTATAAGAACACTTTTCAAAGTTTTCATTTCTTCGAGAGCACGCCCTGTTCCGTGCGCAACACATGTCAGAGGATCCTCTGCAATGGTTACCGGTAGCCCTGTTGCCTGACGCAACACCAGATCAAGATTCTTTAGAAGAGATCCTCCTCCCGTCAAAACAATCCCTTTATCAACAATATCTGCTGAAAGTTCAGGAGCTGTATTTTCCAAAGCAATCTTAACATTTTCAACAATGTTCGTAATTGGCTCTGACAAGCTTTCAGCAATGTTTTTCGAATTTAGAATTATTTCCTTGGGAATACCTTTCACAAGATCACGCCCTTTAATACGCATTTCTTGCTTCTCTTCACCCTCTTCAACTAGAGCGGCCCCTATCTCTTTTTTAATACGCTCGGCACTGGCTTCTCCAACCAACAAATTATGCTTACGCCGGATATAGCCAATGATGGACTCATCCATCATATCACCACCTACACGAACAGACCTTGAGAAAACAATGCCACCTAATGACAACACGGCAACTTCGGTGGTGCCTCCACCGATATCCACGACCATTGACCCAGTAGGTTCGGTTACAGGAAGCCCTGCCCCGATTGCTGCGGCCATGGGTTCTTCAATCAAGTAAACACTTCGCGCTCCGGCGCTCTCTGCGGACTCTTGGATGGCACGACGCTCCACAGCTGTGGATCCTGACGGGACACATATAACGACTTGCGGGCTCGTGAAGCTACGTCTGTTGTGGACTTTATGAATAAAGTGCTTAATCATTTCCTCTGCGACGTCAAAGTCAGCAATAACACCATCCCTTAAGGGACGAATCGCTTGGATATTTCCTGGCGTCCTTCCCACCATATGCTTAGCCTCTTCACCCACGGCAAGCACATGTTGTTTTCCATTTACAGTCGAGATGGCTACAACAGAAGGCTCATTCAGAACAATCCCTCGCCCCTTAACATAAACAAGTGTATTTGCTGTCCCAAGATCGATGGCCATATCGGCCGACAAAAATCCAAGTAATCGTGAAAACATGTTCGCTACTATCTCGCTATAAAGTCCAAAACGGTACCAAAAAGAAGTGTACCACAGAAAAAGCTCTGCCATAAGAGGCAACACATGTTTTCTGATATCTTGATCCCTCCAGGTGCGCAAGCAGAATCCCACTTATGGGCAATAATTTATTCTTCTGGCAGCGCTTCGTACTTATGATCCTCTTTATCAGCAGATGAATCTGCTGCAGCATCCAATAACTCTACTTCTTCAGGAGCACTTGAAACAGGGGTATAGTAAATATCTCCGTCAAAATAAATTTCGTCATACTCTCTCTCAACCTCCCCATAAAACTTGTTTAGCTGTTTTGCCTCGTCGGGACCTGCGACCGCAACCACTTCATGAAAATAGTCATTCACAAACCTACCCAATTCAAATCGCTGCACCCAAATTGCAGGACGGGCAAGCCAACCTGCTATTCTCCTTCCTAGGCTAGGAGCTGCTTCTGCATCAGCTGCTTCATCTACATCTCCTACAACACGTTTAATGCCTCTCTCCAAGAGTGAACCTGCCGCAGCTGCAACTCGCAGAATAAATTGACCTACCTTCACCCCAGGGCTTTCAAATTGAACCGTATACACAGGCACCACTGCTGGAAATAGAAAGAGACCACTTCCCAGAATAAGCGCATTCCTTGCTATCTCCTCAGGTTCCGAAACAATTAAAGCTCCATAAGAATCAAGTCCCCAATAACTAATATAGGGAACATAAACGAGTAGAGCTTTTATATGTGCCCATATAAAACTATCTAAAAGATGTACGTACCCTATCCCACGTGCAACATGTCCCGCACTTGGCTCATTCCCTATAATATGTTTACCAAGTTCTAGCCATGAATAAGCACTGACCAGATAAGTGACTCCCGTGCCAATGATGGCTGGGAGTGTCCCAACAATGACCCCTCCTACGGCCTCCTGTACAGAGCGATGGAGATAGTCGTATCCCAGGAGATATATTGAAGCATCTTCCATCAAAAACTGAAATAAAACAAATAGTGTTGGAATAGAAGTTGCAGGAATACCAAAAGCGAGCGCTCGTTTTACCCACTCAATGGCATGCCCCGATTCTGGTTTCATGGATTGGTAGTTTGTATCCATTTCTGTTCGAAACATTTTGACCATTCTAAGGTGCTTCAGCACATTTGCGGTTTCAAAATCATAACGCCATGTCTCCGTAGGCCTTTTGAGCACCTCATAAAATTCAGAAATTTTATCAAGGCTAAGCATTCCTATGATTCTTTTCCAAACTCTCGCCCTGTCCTTGTGATTAATTAAGGCTTCCGCATGTGTCCCTTTGAACTCTATACCCTTCGTGAATAAAAGTATGGACTTTTAGGAGGCATTACCTTATAAGCTATTGTTATGAAGACGTTTTTAAGCCAATCAGAAGAAGAACAGCTAAGAAAGCAGCATAGGCGAGAGAA
>JABJFC010000057.1 GCA_018662925.1 Alphaproteobacteria bacterium
ACAGAAGCAAAAGCTGAAGAGCCTAAAGCAGAAGCTAAAGCCGAAGAGCCTAAAGCAGAAGCAAAGGCCGAAGAGCCTAAGGCAGAAGCAAAAGCTGAAGAGTCTAAGACAGAAGCAAAAGCTGAAGAGCCTAAGGCTGAAAAAGCTGGGTCTTAAAGAAAGAGTTTGCGCGTAGCTATGTCCCCTTCATTGTCCAAACCTTCTGATCAAATTTGCCTTGGCATGATCACAGGCTGTTGTGGCTTGAAGGGGGAGTTGCGTCTCAAAAGCTTTACCGAAGATCCCAAGGATATCCTGTCCTATGGAGATTTGACCGATGCTTCGGGAGAACAAGTGTTTTCCCTTTCTTTTATACGGGCAACAAAGTCAGATATGATTGTTCAGATTCCCGGGGTTCAAGATCGGACAGGTGCTGAAGCTCTGAAGGGGGTTAAGCTATATGTTTCTCGTGATCGCCTTTCTGAACTCCAGGAGGAAGAGTACTTCCATGCGGACTTGGTTGGTTTGGAAGTGCATTCTGCTGATGGCTTGGTTTTGGGGGCGATTCAGGCGGTTCACAATTATGGTGCTGGGGACTTTTTGGAGTTTCAAAAAGAGGGGGAAACTTTCACAGTTCCCTTCACCAAAGAGGCTGTTCCAACGGTGCTTTTGAAAGATGGCCATGTGATCGTTGATCCCACCATGATTCTTTCAACCAAATCGGGAGAAAATCATGTGGAAAGTTGATGTTCTCACCATTTTTCCGGACATGTTTCCCGGGCCTTTGGCATATTCTTTGCTTGGAAAAGCCCTGGATAAGGGCCTTTGGGGCCTAGATGCGATCAATATTCGTGACTTTGCCACCGATGCACATCAATCGGTTGATGATACGGGTTATGGTGGTGGCCCAGGTATGATCATGCGGCCAGATGTTCTTGGACGCGCTTTAGAGAGTGTTGAACAGCGGAAAAACGGGCGTCCAATCATCTATTTATCCCCTCGTGGAAAGCCTTTATGTCAAAAAAAGGTAAAAAAACTTGCACAAGCCCCTGGACTCATCCTATTGTGTGGGCGATATGAAGGGGTTGATGAACGTGTGTTGGAAGCACACGGGGTAGAGGAGCTCAGCATTGGTGACTATATTCTAACCGGTGGAGAGATCGCGGCCCATGTTTTGATAGATTCCTGTGTTCGTTTGCTTCCAGGTGTGGTACATGAACAGGAATCGTTGGTAGATGAGAGTTTTGAAGGGGGACTTTTAGAGTATCCCCAGTACACACGTCCTCAAGAGTGGCAAGGGCGCAAAGTACCGGAGGTGCTTTTATCTGGGCACCATGCGCAGATTCGGAATTGGCGGCGGACTGTTGCAGAGAAATTGACTGAGGAAAGACGCCCAGATTTATGGGCCCAGTATGTAACACAAGAGATGGCGTAGGCACATCAAAGGTAAGATAAAGGTAAGACGATGAATATTATTGAAAAGCTTGATAAAGACCAGATTGCAAAGTTAACAGAGACCAAGAAGGTGCCTGATTTTTCTCCAGGAGATACGATCCGTGTTAACGTGACCGTTGTTGAAGGAAGTCGCAAAAGGGTACAGGCTTTCGAAGGTGTTTGTATTGCGCGAAAGAACTCAGGGATTAACTCATCCTTTACAGTTCGTAAGCTTTCTTACGGAGAAGGCGTTGAGCGCGTATTCCCACTTTACTCTCCTCTTATTACCATTGACGTGCTGCGTTGTGGTGACGTTCGCAGGGCCAAGCTTTATTATCTCCGTGGATTGACGGGTAAGAAAGCACGGATTAAAGAGCGCTCTAATTATACATTGCCAAAGACAGGAACAGCTTCAAAAAAAGACGCTCCAAAGGCAGACGCAAAGTCGGCTGCAGCTAAGCCAGCAGAAGTGAAAGCTGAAACACCTAAGAAGGAAGAAGCCAAGGCGGATGCTCCTAAGAAGGAAGAAGCCAAAGCTGACAAGCCGAAAAAGGAAGAGGCTGTAAAAGCAGCAGCTCCTAAGAAGGAAGAAGCTGCAGGTACGCCTAAAGAGGAATCTCCAAAGAAAGAAGCTTAACTTTTACGGGCACCAGCATTAGAGGGTTCCACCAGAAGGGCGAAGCCATAGATTTGGCTTTATCAAAAGAGGGAGCGTTTACGTAGATATATGTGCGGAATCTCTGGAGAGCTTAATTGGAAAAGTTGCCCGTCTGAGCAAATAGTCGAAGCAATGTCTAAGGCTCAGAGCCATCGTGGCCCAGATGCTGCGGGGGTTAAGGCTTTGGGTCCCATTGTAATAGCCCACAGACGACTGTCCATTCTCGATACATCAGAGTCAGCCAATCAACCCCTGTCAGATCAGACGGGGAGGTACTGGCTTACCTATAACGGTGAGATATATAACTTCAAATCTCTGCGGCGAGAGCTGCAACAAATGGGAAAGGTTTTTAGGACCGGAAGTGATACGGAAGTCGTTGTTGAAGCATGGTCTGTTTGGGGCGTCGATTGCTTACAAAAGTTTGTCGGTATGTTTTCTTTTGCCCTCTGGGACAATCAAGAGAAAGAGCTCTTCTTGGTTCGTGATCGGATGGGAGAAAAGCCCCTATTCTATGCGTATGCGACGCCCTCTGATTCCGAGTCCGGTATTATCTTTGCCTCGGAACTAAAGGCTCTTTTGCGGCATCCGCACATTCAGAGGAATATTTCTCAAACAGCCGTAAGTCAGTTCCTTTCCTACAGTTATATACTATCAGATCAATGCATTATCAAAGATGTTTATAAGCTGCCTCCTGCACATTATCTTCACGTCAAACAAGGAGCTCAGCCAAAACAGAGATCCTATTGGAATCTTTCAGAGTTTTATCTTAACAAACCAAATTGGAATTCGGAGTCCCAGGCCACCGAAAGGTTCAATGAACTATTGGAAGAAACTATTGGAGGGCAAACCATAAGCGACGTGCCTTTGGGAGCGTTTCTAAGTGGTGGCATTGACTCATCTACGGTTGTGCGGGCCATGTCTCAGCAAGGCAAGGCACACAATACCAAAACCTACAGCATTGGCTTTAAAGAACGCTCCTTTAGTGAAATAGAAGAAAGTAAGCTGGTCTCGGATTTCCTTGGAGTCGATCATCACACCCAATTCGTAGATGCAGATATGGCAAAGAGCTTGCCCAAAATAGTATACGCCATGGATGAACCCTTTGCAGATACATCCATGATCCCAACTTACTTTTTATCCCAATTTGCACGCAAAAACGTAACTGTAAGTCTCTCTGGAGATGGGGGAGATGAGTTATTTGCTGGATATGAAACCTATGTAGCAGACAAAATGTATAGAGTGGCGTCTCGATTTCCGAATGCTATGTTGAATTCAATGAGTTGGGCTGCCGATCGTTTCGTGCCCACTTCACTGTCCAAAGTGAGTTTCGATTATAAACTTAAACAGTTTTTAAAGGGGTGTAGCTTACCCTATGATCAGGCCCACTGTTTTTGGAGAACAATTTTTTCTGAGAGTGACAAAAAGAGACTCTATAAATCAGGGAAATCTCCTTTCTCGTCCTTTGGGGAACATTTTAAGGAAGTATCCAATTGCCATCCCCTTGATCAGGCACTTTATGTAGATACGAAGACTTGGCTAGTAGATGATATTCTTGTGAAGGTTGATCGTACGAGCATGGCCCATTCACTTGAATGTCGCGCGCCCTTTTTGGATCACAGAATTGTTCAATTTGCAGCGGGTTTGCCAGTGGAATGGAAGCTCCGAGGGTTTCAGAAAAAGTATCTTTTGAAGAAGAGTCAGGAAAACAAGCTTCCGTCAGAAGTCTTGTATAAAGCTAAAAAAGGGTTTAGCGCTCCTGTGGGGCACTGGCTTAAAGGGGACTTGAAAACCCTCGCCCAGGAAGTCCTATCTGACAGTGTTTTGACAAGTTGGTGTCACAAAGGGGAACTTGAGAATCTTTGGCGTCATCATATGGGTGGAAAGGCTGATAATAGCTATAAGATTTTTGGGTTAATGTGTCTGGGGCTGTGGCTAAAAGAATGGAAGCTGAGCCTTTAAGTAAGTCATGTATATATGACAGTGAGCGCTTTTGTTTTCCTACAAAAAGTAGACTTGTTGGAAAAAATTTAACGAAGTCTTTTTACCTCCCTATGAACTTAGCTTAAAGAATGCTATACAAATTTCGTGAGAAGAAATTGGGGAGATGTGTTAATGTCAAGTCAACCGATTCGAATAGGAACACGGGGTTCTCCGTTGGCCTTGGTACAAGCTGAATTTGTCAAAAAGAGTTTACTGAAGGCACATAAAGGCTTTGACCGCTCCATCGAGATTGTCCCTATTAAAACAAAAGGGGACTCACTTCTGAACAGCACTTTTGCAGAGCTCGGAGGGAAAGGAGTTTTTACAAAGGAGATTGAAGAGTCTCTTTTGGCAGGCGATATTCATATGGCGGTCCATAGTATGAAAGACATGCCGCCCAAATGTCCTCCTGGCCTTGAGGTTCCCTGTCTTTTGCCTAGGGAAGATCCCAGAGATGCCTTTGTTTCATTTCATTTTAACAATCTAGAAGATTTGCCAGAAGGAGCGCTTTTGGGAACGGCCTCCGTCCGGCGACAGGCACAAGCCTTGCATGTGAGGCCAGATTTAGAAATTACGCTTTTGCGGGGGAACGTAAATACTCGGCTGGAAAAGATCAAAAAAGGAGTGGCAGATGCCACAATAATGGCTTATGCGGGCTTGAAACGCTTAAAGATGGAAGAAAGTGCTCGGCATGTTTTCTCGACGGATGATTTTCTACCGGCCCCTAGTCAGGGGATCATTGGTGTGGAAATTAGAGAGGATGATGAAGAGATTCGGAAGCTATTGGAGCCCATAAATCACCCTCCTACGGAAGTGTGCTACCACACAGAGCGTACTTTTCTGGATGTAATGGAAGGAAATTGTCGTGTGCCCATTGGTGGGTATGCCCTCTTGCTAGATGATTCAACTATTAAGTTTCAGGGTTTAATAGCCCGCCCTGATGGGAGACTTTTGCTTCGCCATGAAGAGGAGGCACCCTTGAATCAGTGGGAAACTCTTGGAGAATCAGTAGGACGTGTTTTAAAGGAACAAATTTCTTATGGCCAAAGTACTCATCACGCGTCCTGAGCCTGACGCTTCTGCCTTAGCAGAAATTTTGCGAGGGAAAAGTTACTCACCTCTTTTGGAACCTTTGCTTACTATAGCTCCTGTTGAGGTCGGCGCTTTATGTCTTCAGGACGTACAGGCGGTCTTATTGACGAGCACTAATGGCCTTCGGGCATTCGCCTCCTTAACAACTGAAAGATACATATGGCTTTTCACAGTAGGTGAAAAAACGGCTGAAGAGGCTAAGAAGTTAGGTTTTTGCAATGTTATGAGTGCGGGGGGTAGTAGCGCATCCCTTATAGAGCTGACAGAAAAGTTTTTGGATCCTTGTGCGGGTCGCGTTCTACATATTTCTGGGGATGTGGTGCGTCAGGATATGGTTGGTCCGCTAAAGCAAAAGCGTTTCCAAATAGAACGTGTCATTGTTTATCAAACGCGTCAGCGGATCGGTTTCAACCCGGAAACTATTGAAGGTTTCAAGAATAATGCCATTGGTTCCGTTTTGTTATATTCACCGCGTACAGCAAGGATATTTATAGATTTACTGAAATATCATAGGCTTATTTCTTTTTGTGATAAGGTTCAGGTGTTTTGTTTAAGTGCGGAAGTCGCAAGAGAAGTGAGAAGTTGCCAATGGAAGAAAACTTTTGTAGCCTCAGCACCAGTACAAGCAGATCTTTTAAAGCTTTTAAATGAAAACCATAGGCAATGTGCTTAGGACAGAATTAGATGCAAGATAAGCGTAAAACGGAAGCGAAAAAAACCACTGAGAATGTGGCATCGCCAAAGAAAAGTGCAGGAATTCCTCAGAAGAAATCTCGAAGAGGATGGTTCTGGTGGGTCCTTTTTATAGTCGTTCTGGGGTTCGTGGGCGTCTATGGTTTTCAAAAGCGGGAAACTTTAACTTCCATATTTAGCGGAGAAAAATATAGTCAGCTATCTGAAAATCAGAAACTTTTGGAGAAACGACTCGATCGTCTAGAGGCGATGATTCAAAGTTTTGGTTCAGAAAAGAGAGAAGTTTCTAGCATTGCGGGAGATAATTTGCATCTTCAGACAGAATTATCGGCTTTTAATACGCGCATTGGTATTATTGAAAGCAAGTTATCTGATTTAGAAACTAGAGGGAATGTTGTTGGCGTTAAGTCCCATGAAGTGGTGGGTCTTAGGAATCAGGACAAGGTCTTTGCTTCCAAGCTATCAACCTTGGAAATGCACATCTCTGCTCTTGAAAAAGAAGCTGAAATGAGGCGAGTTGCTGTAAAGAAAATTCCTCAAATCTTTCAGGACCTGTTGTCTCTAAAGCGTGCTATTCTTTCTGGCACTCCCTTTAAAAAAGAATTGGCTGTTCTTAAAAAAACTTTAGGCAAAGACAGTAGCATTTTACCATTGGCGGATGCCCTTAGTAAGGATGCTGCGAGTGGGGTGCCCTCCGTGGCGCATTTGGTGGAAATGTTTCCCAATGTGGTGAATCAAATTTTGAAGGAAAGCAAATCTGAAGAGGTAGGAGTGCTGGCTAAACTTGAGGATTTCTTGCGAGATTTGGTAATCATTCGTAAAACGTCAAGTTCTCTAAATGAAGAGGATAAATCTTCCCTAGAGGCTGTTTTGAGTTTGGCAGAGAGTCGACTCAAATTGGGAGATTTGTACGGGGCTCTCAATACTTTGGATCGTTTACCAGTTGATACGAGTGAAGCTCTGATGAAATGGCTAGAAATGGCGAGAGCGCGTGTGAAAACTGAAGAAGGTCTCATGGCAATAGAAAGCATCATTCTTATTGAAGTTACGAGTGTTAAAGGGAGACTGTGATGCTTCGGGGCCTATTTCTTTTTTTTAAACTGGGTCTTATTGCTGCTGTTGCTGTCTGGATTGCTAGCAATCCCGGTATGGTTTCGGTCCAATGGCTGGGATATCAGATGGATACCTCTGTAGGCGTTCTTATCTCAGGAGTGTTGGCTTTGATGCTTGTCTTCGGCTTGTTCATTTGGCTGTTGAAGTCGCTCATAAAATTCCCTTCAACTGTTTCCTTGGCCTATAGGTCTCGTCAACTTAAGAAGGCTTTAGATGCTCTTGTTGAAGGAGGAATAGCTTTTATTGCAGGTGACGAAAAAGAAACATTGAAACAAGCCCAGCGCATGAATATTACGAGAGCCACGGCTATTTATGGGTTGTGGTTTCAGGCGCGACTCGCTGTTCGTGCCGGCAATAGAGAAGAGGCCATGGCTTTGTTCACGAGGATGGGGCAAATGCCAGAAGGAGAATTTATGAGCCTTCGTGGGTTTACAAAGCTTGCTCTTTTGGAAGGGAAGAAAGCGACTGCCCTTCAATATGCTGAAAAGGCTTATGCTATCTATCCAACTTCGCCGTGGGTTTTAAAGACTCTTTTCCATTTATATTTAGAAAAAAAATCTTTTGATAGGGCGGAGTTGATGTTAGATCAATGGAAGGCTCGCAAGGGAAAAGAGAAAGACTTGAAGAATGATTTAAAGTCCTCGCTTTATTTTGAAAAAGCCCAGCAGGAAAATATGTCATTGGATTCAAAACTTGATTTACTGGGGGCAGGGTTTGATTTAGCGCCTCAAAATGCCTCTCTTGCAGAGGCCTATGCAAAGTGTTTGCAAGACTCAAGTAAAAGCAAGAAGGCTCAAAAAGTTTTGGAAAAATGTTGGGAACTTTCGCAGGATTACAACGTAGCTCAGGCCTATATTTCCTTGGCCCCCGTCGGGCGGAGTATAGAACAGTACACATTGGCCCAAAAGCTTATGGCTCTTACGCCAGCGAGTAAATTTGCAAATATCATTATTGCCGAGGCAGCCTTGAAGGCTAAATTGTGGGGAGAAGCCCGCGCCCATTTGAAAAAAATACCCAGTGTTCAGGAAACGCCTTATATATACGAGCTTTGGGCGAAACTAGAAGAGGCTGAGAAAGAAAGTCCAGAAGTGGTGGCTAAATGGCGTGATCGAGCATTGAAAGGACTCTCTGATTTTACTGAGAAACGCCACAATTCAGAGGCTAGAAGGAGTGATGCCGGAAGATATTGCGGGTCTTTATCATGTATCATGGCTGATGACGTTCTTAGTTTCCCCTCTAATGAAAACGATAGTAAAGATGAAACGGAAGCTTCTTGAGCGGAGGATCCAGCGCTAAGAAGATGTTAGATCCAAGTTGCCAGCTAAAGTTGGACAACAATGAGTATTTCTAGTAACCAACATTTTTATTCTGGCATGTGACAAATTCTGGATCTCGCGATACCAAGTCACTCTATGCACCGGCTTAAGACGCCGGTTCGTCAAGAGTGCCTAGGTTCCGAGATGACGGGTGCTCTGCGTATCCATGCACTCTGAGACATCTGACCAAAAACCGTCTTCTCCCGGCCATTAGGTCCAAAAGTCGTCTTCCCTCGCCATTAGATCCAAAAACCGTCTTCCCGGCCATTAGGAATTCTTAGCAAGCCGGAGGCGCGCGTTAGAATTGCTTATGAGCGCGGGATCCAGATCATAGTAGATGGCTGAAAAGTGTCTCATAGTATTGCCTACATCTTTATACTTGCAACTTTTTTACCTGGATCCCGCGATGCCAACTTACTCTATGGCTCACCGGCTTAAGACGCCGGTTCGCCAAGAGTTCCTAGGCTCCGGGAAGACGGCCATTTGCGAGCGGTTAAGAAGTGGTTCTTTGGATTCTGGAAATGGGGGTTGGAATGATGTCAGAATATGTTTTCTTGGCTTCAGAATGTACAATATCAGCCTAGTTTCCGCTGTCCTTCAGTTTTTTCTCCCCAATGACCTTTCGAACCATTTCGGTGAGTTCTTTTAGGCCATAGGGCTTGGGAAGGAAAAATGTTTTTTCATCAGTCTGGATATTAGCACGTATATTTTCCTCGGCGTAACCAGATACAAAAATGATGCGAAGTTCGGGATATTGTTTGCGTATCTTTTTTGCCATGGTTGGACCATCCATTTGTGCCATCACCACGTCAGAAATAAGAAGATCGATTTTGTCTCCTTGCTTTTCAATTATTTTCAGACCAGTTTCAGGGTCACTTGCTTCGTGGACAGCATACCCTTTTTCACGGAGGGCGCGAGTGCTGAAGATTCGACAAGGTTCTTCGTCCTCTACGACGAGAACGACGCCAGTACCTCGTGGGGACTTTTTAGGGGTAGTGTTCTCGGATGGTTTTAGCAAGTCAGTCGAGGTGGGAAGGCTTCGGGGCAAATAAATATTAAAACTTGTCCCTTCATGACGGATACTTTCAACATCAACCTGGCCTCCCGATTGGGTGACAACACCATAGACGGTGGATAATCCTAGACCTGTGCCAGAGATTCGCTTCAGCTCTTGATCCTGAATTTTTTCTTTTGTGGTGAAGAATGGATCAAAGATCCGGCTTATATGCTCTTTTTGGATCCCACAACCCGTATCAGTCACCCGAATGAGAATATAATTTCCGGAAGAAAGCTCTCCAGAGGCCGTTTCCAGAGGTGTTTTTTGAACATGATTTTTAAAAGTGATGCTCAGTTTGCCACCCTTTGGCATGGCGTCCCGTGCATTTATTACCAAATTGAGGATGACTTGGTCATATTGGCTCTTATCCGCTTTCGTAAACCATATGTTGTCATCGTGAGTGATCGTAAATTTGATGGTTTCGTCGATCAGACGCTGAATAAGAGGAGACAGGTCCTTGGTGCATTGAACCGGATTGAGCACCTTAGGTTGCAACGTTTGTTGGCGCGAAAAGGCCAGCAATTGTCGCACGAGGGTCGCGGCTCGTTCGGAGTTTTCTTTAATATGCATAAGATCCGAATGATCCGAGCTGTTCTCTTCCTTGCGTTCTAACATTAAATCGGTGAACCCAATGATCCCCGTTAAAAGATTATTAAAGTCATGGGCAACGCCACCAGCAAGTTGTCCAATGGCCTGCATTTTTTGAGATTGAAAAAACTGAGTTTCCAGATGTTTTTTGTCGGAAATATCGATAATATAAACGAGATATGAATTCTGATGCTCAATACTTTTAGCAATCAGCTTTACATTGATTTCCTTGGGGCCTTGCAGACGTGCTTCAAGAGGAACAGGGGACTTGAGAACACTTTGCAGATGGGCTTTATCATCATTGTGGAAAACGGTAGAAAACAGTGATCCAACGAGAGATGTATTACTTTTCCCCACCATTTGACAAAAAGTTTCATTTACCTCTTGGATCTTATAGTCCTTGTCCAAAAACAAAATACCCATGGGAGCATTTTTGATCACATGTTCTTGGTTCAATGGAGAAAGTGGGATAGTTGCCTCGGAAGTTTTTGCCATTAGGTTAGCTCCTTTTACATCTTCTCTTGAGAATCCAATCCACTGAAATAGGGCCAGCGCCCTTTAAGATCAAAAGGCTCAGAATCATCATCCAGAAAAAGTGTAGCTGTAGGTCAAGGTAAGTGAATTGAATAACCACTGCCATGGCCAGCATGGGAAGCGCGGCTAGGCGCGTCATAAATCCGATGGTCAGGAGTATGGGGCAAGCCAGTTCAAAAGCGGTTGCCAGATACGCAGCTAGTTCATGGTTAAGCATTGGGACTTTATACTCATATTCAAACAACATGAGCGTACTTTGCCAGCTTTGGATCTTCACCTGGCCCGATTTCCAGAAAATATCGGCCATCCATAGACGAACCCAAAGGAGGAGCAGAGGGAAAAGCCACTTATCTAAACCGTGAGTGATACATTTATACTTAGAACAGGCACGTTCAAGAATCGATTTTGCCATAGTAACGAAGTCCCCTAGTTTGTTTTTATTGTAGCCTTAGAAAAAGTCCCCAACTTCAAGCATTCAACAAGAGCCCCCTGAATATCGAACGTGCGCTCGATTTCCAATACCTTATCACAAGTTTCCCCTAAAGTATTTCCTTTTGAAAGGTTATGTAGAAAGTTGTATTTTTCGGGCTCTATTGCGGCGAAAAAAGGCTTGTCATCCTCTAGACTTACGAGGAGAGTGCACCCAGATTCTTTGGAGAGATCTAGTTGGTTGTCAGAATCTTCTCGACACAGCTTCCATATGCGATCGATGGGGAAGGGCGACTCGAAAAGCCGAAAGGCGGGATGAATCTCAAATTGAAGCCTAGAATATTCTTCGGGCGAAATTTGTGTGAGCGATTCCGCAGTAATGGACGGCGTTTCTTCGGCATAAAAGACTTCGTTAAAGAGCCAATCTAGCTGGGCAGCATCAGAAAGGTATGTAATCTCCTTTGTGTGCTCAAAAGTTTTTAAAAAATCGGGGAAAGTATTCCCGAGCTTGTTGAGAGTGGGATGAACCATTGGGCCACTCTCAAGATAGGCACGGGCTGTTCCCTTAAAAAATTCTTCTCCGACCAGCTTTTCGATGGTTGGAAAAACACCTTTCAGACACTCGCTTAAGGAGACCATGGTATTGTTTCGGTAAACCTTCAAGCGGGCTTCTACAGAGATGCCATTCGTCTCAATATATTGGGAAAGAGTATTTACGGGTGCATTTTTCAAATCAGAATTGCGTTTCTGGAACACGAAATCTTTGAAGGAGTTTTGAATTTTACGCAGCGTGTTCACTGGTGTGTTCCTTCAAAGCTTTTTGAGCATGTTCATCGGCTTTATGAGCTTCGGCAACCAGGACAGGCAATTCTGGAATATCTAGATCCCATTCAATAAGTGTTGGCGTTGGGCCACATAATTTGAGCGTCTTTTCGTAAAGTTCCCAAACCTCTGGGAGAACAAAATCACTGTGTGTATCGATACGTAGGGTTGTACCTTGAATTTCTTGGCAAGAATGGCCTGCTAAATGGATTTCCCTAACATCTTTGTGGGAAAATGAATCGATATACTCGTCAGGATCGAAATCATGATTTTTTCCTGAGACATAGACGTTATTTACATCCAGTAAAAGTTTGCACCCGGTTTTATCCACGATTTCCTTCAGGAATTGCGGTTCTGCATAAGTATCTTGTTTGAAAGTCAAATAGCTGGAGGGATTTTCAATGAGGATTTCCTGTCCGAGAGCGTCTTGGGTTTCCGATACGTGGTTGCAAAAGAGAGTAAGCGTTTCATCCGTATAAGGGAGGGGGAGGAGATCGTTGAAATAAGTTCCGTCTACACTGCTCCAGGACAAATGTTCGGAAATTAGAAAAGGATCTAATCTTTGAACAAGAGACTTAAGTAGGGCTATGTGATCCTTCCGCAGTTCATCCGTCGTTCCTAAAGAAAGTCCGACACCATGGAGGCTAAAAGGATATATCTCTCTAAGTTTCCCCAGCTTTTTGAGATTTATGGGCCCCCCACAATTTTCTGAGTGAACCTCAAGAAATCCCACAGCTGGTTGTAACTCTGGGAAAATATCCAAATGTTGAAAACGTAAACCCACACCAGCTTTCGTTGATGTGGGTTCAATCGTTGTTTTCATACTTCTATATCAGAGAAAAAAATTATGATTTTTCTTTACCAGGTGTAAGCGAACCACCAACGATTCTTTCACAATTTCCTTCTATGACCATGAGAAAGTCATTTGGATCGCCAGCATCTTTATTTTGCCCAGCACAGCTATGTCCTGCTTCTTTACTACCACAGTCGCCTTGGAAAGCGATAGCAATACCGTAACATTTTTCCATCTTAGATTTGCTGTCTTTCGCGGCAGCATCATTACCACTAGCGAGCGTTAACGCCAAAGCACCTGCAACAGCAGACGTGAGGATTGTTGTCTTTTTTGAACTCATAAGAAACTCCCAATTTATTTTAATTCTTATTGTGTATTCCCTGTACCTAAGGAATCTATCATATTTTTCAATCGATTCAAAGTGCTGTCGCTCATTATTGGTTGCAAAAAGCCAACACGCTTCTTTTCCTGGGCTTGTCAAATGGGATGAATCAAGGTACACGAGGATGTCTTCCCCAGAGGGGTTGATTGGCAGGAAGGAAACGTTAACAATAAGGAGACTGCATGTCTGCTGTTGCCAAACAAAAGGAGTTAAATGACGTGTCCCAGGGACAAAAGGCTGATCCCTTTAATTTAAAGGAAGCTTATCGTCAAATGTTGTTGATTCGACGCTTCGAAGAGCGTTCGGCACAACTCTATGGGATGGGACTCATTGCTGGATTTTGTCATCTTTATATTGGCCAAGAGGCAGTCGTTGTAGGTCTTCAAATGTTGGCCCAAGAGCATGATAGTATTATTACAGCCTATCGGGATCATGGACATATGCTGGCATGCAATATGGATCCCAGAGGCGTAATGGCAGAACTAACGGGACGTGCTGATGGATACTCCAAGGGAAAAGGCGGCTCCATGCACATGTTTAGCCGGGAAAAGAATTTCTTTGGAGGGCATGGCATTGTGGGGGCCCAAGTACCTCTTGGATCTGGCTTAGCGTTTGCCCATAAATATAAAGAAGATGGCGGGATTTCATTTACGTATATGGGAGAAGGGGCTTCAAACCAAGGACAAGTATACGAGGCGTTCAACATGGCGGCTCTGTGGAAGTTGCCGGCCCTCTATGTCATTGAGAACAATCACTATTCTATGGGGACAAGCTCCAAAAGGCATACAGCCAATACAGAGTTCCATAAGCGAGGTTCTCATTTTGGGATTCCCGGAGCTCGCGTCGATGGGATGGATGTTTTTGCCGTTTATGAGGCGGGTAAAAGGGCTGTCGAACATGTGCGTTCTGGCAAAGGGCCATTTGTTCTTGAAGTAGATACTTACCGGTATAGAGGGCATTCCATGTCCGATCCAGCCCAGTATCGCTCTAAGGAAGAAGTGGAAAAAGTTCGTGGAGAACGGGACCCCATAGAAACATTCAAAGGGACGATCCTTGAGAAGAAACTTGTATCTGAGGCAGCACTCAAGAAAATAGACCAAGAGGTTAAAGAAATAATGCTAGAGGTTGTGGCTTTTGCAAAGGAAAGTCCTGAACCGGATCCCTCAGAGCTATATACGGATATATACGTAGAAGGGGAGGCAGAATAATGTCAGCACCTGAAACCATTACTGTTCGCCAAGCCTTGTGCGATGCTATGGCTGAAGAAATGCGCAGCGACGAAACGGTTTTCCTTATGGGAGAAGAAGTTGCCGAGTATAATGGCGCCTACAAAGTAAGTCAGGGACTCTTGGACGAATTTGGTGCCAAGCGGGTGGTTGATACGCCCATCACGGAGCATGGATTTACGGGACTTGGCGTTGGCGCGGCATTCGGTGGACTTAAGCCTATCGTTGAATTCATGACCTTTAACTTCTCCATGCAAGCCATCGACCAAATCATTAACTCTGCTGCCAAGACGCTTTACATGTCTGGTGGACAGATGGGATGCCCAATCGTCTTTCGCGGTCCCAATGGGGCTGCTTCCCGTGTTGGCGCACAGCACTCCCAATGTTTAGCAAGTTGGTACGCTCATTGTCCTGGACTGAAAGTTGTCTCTCCCTATAGTGCAGCGGATGCAAAGGGACTATTGAAGGCGTCCATCCGAGACCCTAATCCAGTGGTGTTTTTGGAAAACGAGCTCATGTATGGGCAATCGTTCGAAGTGTCTTCCGATGAGGATGTGCTTCCTCTAGGAAAAGCTCATATTGAGCGGGAAGGCACCGATGCTACGGTTGTTGCTTTTTCTATTTGTGTTGGATATGCGCTCCAGGCTGCAGAACAGTTGGCAGAGGAAGGGATAAGCGTTGAAGTCATTAATCTCCGTACCCTGAGGCCACTGGACACAGAAACCATTCTTGAGTCGGTCCAAAAGACTAACTGTCTCGTGAGCGTCGAAGAAGGCTTTCCTTATGCAGGCATTGGGTCAGAAATTTCATCAGTTATCATGGAAACGGCCTTTGATTATCTAGATGCCCCCGTTTTACGCGTTACTGGCGAAGATGTGCCCATGCCTTATGCGGCTAACTTGGAAAAACTAGCTCTTCCAAATGTAGAGAAAATAGTAGAAGCTGTGAAATCAGTAACATACCGATCTTAGTGCTGAAGGAGAAGCCCCTAAATGCCCATTGAAATTTTAATGCCTGCATTATCTCCAACCATGACGGAGGGAAACCTGATCAAATGGTTGAAGAAAGAAGGGGACACCGTTGGCCCTGGAGACACCATTGCAGAGATTGAGACGGATAAAGCCACCATGGAAGTTGAATCCGTGGATGAGGGGACTCTGGGCAAAATATTCGTGGCGGCGGGAACAGAGGCTGTCAAAGTGAATGAAGTGATCGGGCTTCTTTTAGAAGAAGGGGAAGACGCAAAGAGCCTCGAGAGCTATGCCCCTAAAAAGTCAGCAGCTCCCGCCAAGGATGAGGGCAAGGCGCCTACACCTGCCAAAGGAATTCCCGCTGGGACTGGCCCAAAGTTAGCAACAGCCCATGGTGACCGTATATTTGCGTCGCCTCTTGCAAGGCGCATTGCCCAGGAAAAGGGTGTGGATCTAAGAGTTATCACTGGAAGCGGTCCTCGTGGCCGCATTGTTAAAGCGGATGTGGAACGAGCTCCCGTTGGCGGTGGTGGCATGGTTGCTCAGACGGCCGTTGCTTATGACGGTACTGAATTCGAAGATGTGCCCCTAACCACCATGCGAAAAGTAATTGCATCGAGGTTGGTGGAGTCTAAGCAGCACGTGCCTCATTTCTATGTCACCATGGAATGCCAAATCGATGATTTGTTGAGGATGCGAAAGAGTTTAAATGAGGCACAGCAGGAAACCAAAGTTTCAGTCAATGATGCGATCATCAAGGCTTGTGCCATTGCTCTGCAAAGGGTGCCAGCGGCAAATGCCTCGTGGCTTGGCAATGCTATCCGTCAGTTTAAAACCTCAGATATATCTGTAGCTGTGGCTATAGAAGGGGGACTCATTACACCAATCGTGAAGTCTGCGGAAGACAAGGGCATTTTAGAGATTTCCAAGGAAGTGAAAGACCTTGCCGCGCGGGCGCGGGAAGGGACCCTAAAGCCAGAAGAGTTTCAAGGAGGTACCTTTAGCCTTTCCAACATGGGAATGTATGGTGTTAAAGAATTCTCGGCCATTATTAATCCTCCACAGGGATGCATACTGGCCGTAGGAGCCGGAGAGCAACGCCCTGTTGTTCGAGAGGGAAAGATAGAAGTGGCGACTGTGATGAACTGTACATTGTCGTCTGACCACCGGGTGGTGGATGGCACAACCGGGGCTGAGTTTATGGCAGCCTTCAAGAATCTCATTGAAAACCCATTGCTTATATTGGCGTAAGGAAAGCTCATGTCTAAGTTTGATTTAATTGTCGTAGGTGGTGGTCCCGCCGGTTATGTGGCTGCCATAAGAGGCGCCCAGTTGGGTCTTAAAGCAGCGGTTATTGAGAAAGAACATTTGGGCGGCATTTGCCTCAATTGGGGATGCATTCCAACGAAGGCTTTGTTGCGAACGGCAGAAGTGGCTCATTTGTTAGAGCATTCGGAAGATTTTGGATTTAAAGTTTCGGGCGTCAAGTTTGATTTGAAGAAAGCCGTGGAGCGCTCCCGGAACATTTCAAGTCAATTAGCAAAAGGCGTGGCCCATTTGCTGAAAAAAAATAAGGTGACGGTTATAGAGGGTGCTGCAAAACTCGCCGGCAAAGGAAAAATTGATGTCACCAAAAAGGATGGGAAAAAGGAAACGGTTGAAGCAAAGAATATTGTTTTAGCAACCGGTGCCCGTTCAAGGACTTTGCCGGGACTTGAGTCCGATGGGAAGCTTATATGGACTTATCGCGAAGCCATGGTGCCAGAGAGCATGCCAAAGTCTTTGTTAGTGATTGGTTCGGGGGCCATTGGCATCGAGTTTGCTAGCTTTTATCGATCTTTGGGTGTCGAAGTCACGGTGGTGGAAATGCTGGATCGCATTTTGCCCGTAGAAGATGAAGAAGTTTCCAAATTTGCGCAGAAGGCCTTTGAAAAGCAGGGCATTAATATCTTAACGAGTGCGACAACTCGTTCCCTTAAAAAGGGTAAGGATTCTGTAGAGGTGACCATCGACGTAAAGGGTAAGACCGAAGAGTTGACTGTAGATCGGGTTATTGTTGCCGTTGGTATCGTTGGCAATGTGGAGAATCTCGGTCTTGAAGAAGTTGGCGTGAAAGTTGAGAAGACCCATGTGGTGACCAATGAGTGGTGCCAAACGAAAGTGCCAGGTATTTATGCCATTGGTGATGTTGCAGGCCCCCCTTGGTTGGCTCACAAAGGAAGTCATGAAGGCGTTTTGTGTGTAGAAAAAATTGCAGGGACGCGTGGGGTTCATCCTCTAGATCCAACAAAGATTCCCGGTTGTACATATTCTATGCCGCAGGTTGCAAGTGTGGGCTATACTGAGGCGGCAGCGAAGAAGAAGGGCATGAAGATAAAAGTCGGGCGTTTTCCCTTTAATGCTAATGGTAAGGCCATTGCGTTGGGTGAAGCTGAAGGATTTATCAAGACCATTTTTGATGAAAAGACAGGAGAACTCCTGGGCGCTCACATGGTAGGAGCCGAGGTTACCGAGCTGATCCAAGGATTCGTCATTGCTCGAACCATGGAAGCTACGGAAGCCGATATCATGGCGACAGTTTTCCCTCATCCGACTCTTTCTGAGATGATGCACGAAGCCGTCCTAGATGCCTATGGCAAAGCGATTCACTATTAAACCAGAAATTGAGCAGCGGTGTCTCTGGGGTGTGATAATTCAATAAGTTACCCCAAATATCTCCTGTTGCTGGTAGAGACAAAATCACGAAAACTGTGTGGTAGTGTTTCAATTTTCATGAAATTAGCTCTTTATGAATCATGAAAAATACATCCCAAATGTGATAGACTATTTCCGCATAGGGAGTATCAAATGGCCATATCACGTAAGAAGCTATCTTTTCCAGGATCACAAGGGCATGCCTTGCAGGCGGTATTGGATCTTCCAGCAGAGTCTCCGCGGGCCTATGCGCTGTTTGCTCACTGTTTCACCTGTTCCAAGGATGTTCATGCGGCCAATCGCATTAGCGGTGCATTGGCAGAAAATGGTATTGCAGTATTGCGCTTTGACTTTACGGGTCTGGGGCAAAGTGAGGGAGCCTTTGAAGAGACTCACTTTACGTCCAATGTGGGGGATTTGATCGCTGCGGCAGATTTTCTGCGAAAGCAATATGAGGCCCCACAGATTCTCATTGGGCATAGTTTAGGGGGGGCAGCAGTCCTTTATGCCGCGAGTGAGATCCCAGAGTTAAAGGCCTTGGTGACTATTAATGCTCCTCGGGAGCCGCTTCATGTTAGTCACCACTTTAAGGAAACGCTGGAAGATATTCGGGAAAAGGGCGAAGCGGAAGTTTCTATTGGCGGGCGTCCCTTTCGGATGCGGAAATCCTTTATAGAGGATTTGGAAAAATACCAGGGTTTGGACTTTTTCAAAGGCAAGCATCCGGCACTTCTAATTTTTCACGCGCCAACGGATCAGACGGTCAGTATCGACAATGCAGCTGAGATTTTTGGTCTCGCAAAGCATCCCAAAAGCTTTGTGTCTCTAGATGGGGCTGATCATCTGTTGAGTCGTCGAGAAGATGCGGCCTACGTGGCGGATGTTTTACAGGCCTGGGTGAGTCGGTTTATAGGGGCTGAGTCTCAAGAATCTGCTTCAGTTGAGGATTCAGAGTCAGCTTCAGTTGAGGGGGTTATGGTCGAGTCCACGGAAAGCAAGTTCACTCAAGATATCTCAACGGGAAGGCATCATCTATTGGCCGATGAGCCGAAAAGCTTTGGCGGAAATGATTTGGGGCCGTCTCCCTATGATTATCTCTTGGCGGGACTGGGTGCTTGTACTTCCATGACCATCAGGCTTTATGCGGATCATAAGAAAATTCCTCTCAAAGGCGTGCGGGTTCACTTAAAAATTGATAAGATCCATGCTCAAGATTGCGAAGACTGTGAAACCAAAGAAGGTAAAATCGATCTAATAGAACGGACCGTTGTTTTGAAAGGTGATCTGACCGAGGAACAACGCCAAGGATGTTTGCGCATTGCAGACAAGTGCCCCGTTCATAAGACCTTAACCAGCGAAGTGAAGATTCAGACACGTCTGGAGGAAGAGTGAATATATTTCTTGAGTATAAGGAGGACCCTATTTCATCGTGAAACAATTCGTTTGTTTGGCGATCGGTATTTCCTTTTCAAGAAGGGCTAGACTTGTCTATCACTCTATATCTTGTCGCTTTTCCTTGACCGATCCTGGCTAGGCATTTCAGGGCAACTAACTTTTTGGTGCTTTCTTCTATGGTGCGAGCAGGAAAACCTAAAGCTTCTATGGCATCCTTTCGACTAAATTCGGAATCTCTGGTGGTTGCCCACTGCCATAAAGAGAGTTGCCTTTCCGAAAGGACATATTCGATATTATCACTCTCGATAAGTTCTAGAGCTTGCAGGCTTTGATTTCTAACAACATCTAGGAAGAATAATAGCCAAGGACCAATATCCTCAGTTTTACTTTTCCAAGTTCTTTGCGTCTTATTGAGAGCCAGATAATACTCTGCTTTGACTGACTCTATCACTCTTTCATGGGAAACGAGGGGTGTAAAAAGGTACCCCTGTTGCAAGAGCATGAGGTTTGTCAGTAATCTACTCGTTCTACCATTGCCATCTTGGAAAGGATGGATGGCTAAATATTCGAATATAAAGTTTGCTACTAGAATTAGGGGATGTTTCAGCTTTTTTTCAATAGCCCAGTTGTACCAATCGACCAGTTCATGCATCTCTTTTTTTACTAAGTATGGTGGGGTCGGATCAAAAATTACTCCCACAACATTTCCAGTATGATCCTTTGCTTCAACGCGGTTGGAGCCAAATTTGTACTCGCCTTTATGGCGGTCATCTTTTTCACTATGAATCAACATATCATGATGCAGCTTGAGTATGAATGACTCGCTAATTGAGAGGTCTTGATAGTTTTCAAGGACGAGCTCAAGACATTGCAGATATCCTGCAACTTCCTGCTCATCACGTGTTTTCAATTTTTTGATGCGCAAATTTTTGTATAGATTTTCCACTTCTATATCGGACAAGCGGTTGCCCTCAATTCGGTTGGAGGCACCTGTTGACGTTATAATCACTGAGTGCGTCAATCTTTGAATCGTTTGAGGGAGTAATTTTCCCGTAATGGCCCAACTATTCTTTACGGCGTCAATTTCTGCAATAGCGGCATACACCTTCTCGACGATAGAAGAATCTAAGTTTAACCTCACAGAAAGGCGAAATGTATCCCAGGTCATGTATTTACTCACATTTACTCTATGTGAGATTATGTGAGATTATGTGAGAAAAGTCAAAAACTTTTCACATTTACTCTATGTGAGATTATGTGAGTATATGTGAGAAAAACTTTAGATGATATATTTCTGAAAAGTTTGGGAGGTCTTTCTGGAGGATAATCCTTGCATTTTTGATGCCGAAGAGGGTAAACATGGGGGACTTCAGATTTACAAAGGATTTAGACTGTGACTGCACTTCGTAACATTGCCATTATTGCCCACGTGGACCATGGAAAAACAACACTTGTGGATGCCATGCTGCAACAGAGTGGGGCCTATAGAGAGAACCAAGCTGTTACTGAGCGGGCCATGGATTCTGGGGATCTTGAGAAAGAGCGTGGCATAACCATTCTGGCTAAGTGCACCTCATTAATTTGGGATAAGACCCGTATCAACATTGTAGATACACCAGGCCATGCCGACTTTGGGGGCGAGGTAGAGCGGATCCTGGATATGGTGGATGGCGTGCTTTTGCTGGTGGACAGTGTGGATGGTCCCATGCCGCAGACCAAGTTTGTGTTGACCAAGGCTTTGAAACTGGGTCTTAAGCCTATTGTTGTGATAAATAAATCCGATCGTCCGGATGCGCGTGTTGACGAAGTTCATTCTGAAATATTTGACCTCTTTTCAGCATTGGATGCGACGGAAGAGCAACTAGACTTTCCAGTTATTTTCGCTTCTGCTAAGGAGGGCTGGGCCGTTGATGATATGGCAGATGAAAAGAATGGTGTCGGGCCCTTGTTCGATATGATCCTAAAGTATGTTCCGCTTCCAAAAGAATCCGTTGAAGAGCCCTTTTCATTCTTAGTATCTATGATGGACTATGATTCCTATTTGGGACGAGTTTTTACAGGCCGGATCCACGGTGGAATTGCAAATATAAATATGCCTCTCAAGGCATTGAACTTAAAGGGTGAAGTGGTAGAAGAGGGTCGTTTAACAAAGCTTTTAGCTTTTAGGAACTTGGGTAGGGAACCCATAGAGCACGCGGAAGCGGGTGATATTATTTCTATCGCTGGACTAAAGAATGTAACGGTTACGGATACCCTGTGTGCCATGAGTGTTGAAAAACCGTTGCCTGCGTTGCCCATTGATCCTCCCACATTGATGATGACTTTTTCGGTTAACGATTCGCCCTTTGCGGGACGGGAAGGATCAAAGGTTACCTCACGTATGATTCGGGATCGTCTCTTCCAAGAGAAAGAAGGAAACGTCGCGATCCGCGTTAAGGAAAGCGAAGGCAAAGATTCATTCGAAGTTGCTGGTAGAGGGGAACTACAATTGGGTGTTCTGATTGAGACCATGCGACGTGAAGGTTTCGAGCTCTCCATTAGCCGTCCTCGTGTTCTCTTTATGGATGATCCTGATACGGGCGCCAAACTTGAGCCTATGGAAGAGGCTCAGATCGATGTGGATGATGAATTCACAGGTGTTGTCATTGAAAAGATGGGGCTTCGAAAAGCAGAGTTATTAGACATGGCACCCTCAGGGGGCGGAAAGACGCGCTTGAAATTTATCATTCCAACACGTGGACTCATTGGATATCAGAACGAATTTATGTCTGACACGCGGGGAACAGGCGTAATGAGCCGCCTTTTCAGTGGATTTGCGCCTTACAAGGGAGAGATAGGATCCCGTCGTAATGGGGTGCTGATTTCCACTGAAACTGGAAAGGCAGTGGCTTATGCTCTTTGGAAACTAGAAGATCGTGGATTCATGGTCATTGATTCGGGGATGGATGTTTATAAAGGAATGATCATTGGAGAAAACAGTCGTCCCAATGACTTAGAAGTGAATCCCATCAAAGAGAAACAACTTACTAACGTTCGAGCGTCAGGAAAAGATGATGCGATTCAGCTTACACCACCCCGTAAGATGACTCTGGAGCAGTCTATGTCTTATATTGGTGACGATGAGCTGATTGAGGTTACACCCAAGAACATCCGTTTAAGAAAACGTTATCTGGAGTCACATATTCGTAAGCGGGCTTCTAGGGAGCAATAAGCTTAATTCAACTAGAGCGACTCTCAATTTTTGAGTTTCATTTTTTGCAAAGTGGCATTGCTAATGCCATAAACGCAGTAAAATTGGCCTTTGCGACGCCATAAATGTAGTGATCATTTCATGTTTCCTAGGCATTTCGCGATGGTAATCCCTAGACTCAGCAATGTTAAGCGGCATTGTTAAACAGAAGACTAATGGCCTCAGATTCCACTATAGAGTTTAAATATCTTCAGCCGTTACAGGTACAAGCGTCCCAGAATCTGGGTCTTGCTCCAGTTCCTCAGGGGAGTCTGTTTCCATCTCAGCTTCTTCATCCAGTTCCTCGAGAACTGGATGTGGAAGAATCATGTCGGGTGCAGTTGGTTTGTTAGTCCAACGCAAGACCACGGCCTTTTGCTTAATATTATTTGTTGCTACCCCGCCCTTCCATATTTTATTTTCATTGGGAGGAAAATTCTGGTCAACGTCTTCAACTATAATGACATCACCTCCCATTTTTCCCGCATCATTTCGGAGTTTATTATGGCATGCCTTGATGTTTGCTTCGATATCTCTAGCGTTTAATCCTACCTCACAATGTACGTTTCCAATTTCCTCCAGATTATCTAAGTCATCTTCGCCGAGGCCCTCAATTTTTGAGATTTTCACAGATTCACCGTCGGAATTAAGGTCGTGCATTGGCGAATGTGAACAAGCGTTTATGACAAATAGGAGACTGATAAATAAAAGAAACCTGACGTTCATTGGATACATTCTTATACTCCCGTGCATGCTGTGCAATTCTTATAATTCTTTATCCTACATCTTACTATTTATGCAGAGAAACGCAAGGGAGATTTGGTTTTGAAATCTACGATAGGAAATTAAAATCATTGTGAACAAAATCATAGAAACAATGAAGGTTATCCTATATGATCGCGGCGAAGCCCAAGGAGGAGAGAATTGTGACCCATACGAAAGCTGTGGACACGCAGAGGACCATACAAAGAAAGCCAGATTGGATCCGTGTGAAAGCGCCCGTATCTGAGGAATATCACAATACTCGTAAGTTAATGCGTCAGCTAAACTTAAACACAGTTTGTGAAGAAGCGGCTTGTCCTAACATTGGGGAGTGTTGGGCAAAGAAGCATGCGACGGTGATGATCTTGGGGAGTGTGTGTACGAGGGCTTGCGCCTTTTGTAATGTGAAAACAGGCCGACCCGATCTCTTAGATCCTCACGAACCTGAGAATGTGGCCATAGCAGTGGGCAAAATGGGGCTCTCTCATGTGGTCATTACGTCGGTGGATAGAGATGACTTAGATGACGGTGGCGCGGACCATTTTGGGCAAGTTATTGAGAAAATAAGAGAACACGCTCCCAGGACGACCATTGAAGTCTTGACCCCTGACTTTTTAAGAAAAGCAGGTGCCATAGGGCGTGTAGTGAAAGCACGTCCAGATGTGTACAATCATAATTTGGAAACTGTACCAAGGCTTTATGCCACTGTGCGTCCTGGTGCTCGTTATTTCCATTCGCTGAAGCTTTTAAGTCAGGTAAAAGAATTGGACCCAAGAATGTTTACCAAGTCAGGACTCATGGTTGGGCTTGGAGAATCGAAATCAGAGATCTATCAAGTTATGGATGATCTTCGTGCTGCAGAGGTAGATTTCTTGACCATTGGTCAGTATTTACAACCTACTCCTAAGCATCATCCAGTTGAAAGGTTTGTCCCTCCAGCTGAGTTTGAGGAGTACGCAAAAATGGCTCGTGGAAAAGGATTTTTAATGGTATCTGCTTCGCCATTAACCCGTTCTTCTTATCATGCTGGAGATGACTTTGAGCAGTTAAAAGCGAATCGTTTGGCCCAAGAAGAGGTTTCGTGAGTGCCCACCCATCGTGAGAAATACTTCCTTCCCTATACGGTCGAGCAGATCTATGATCTTGTGGTTGATATAGACCGTTATCCTGAATTTTTGCCATGGTGTCTGGAAGCCCATGTTCGGGAAAAATCGCGAAAAAAGATCATAGCTGATCTTGCCGTGGGCTATTCAATTTTCAAGGAGAGATTTACATCTCGTGTTCTGTTATCTCCACCAAATCGAATTGATGTGGTCTATGAAGAAGGGCCGTTTGAACATTTGGATAACCACTGGATTTTTACGCCAATCAACAAAAAGCATGGGAACAAAACCCTATTGTGTGAAATAGATTTCTATGTAGACTTCGCTTTCAAATCCCCTACATTCGAAAAGTTGATGCAAGGTTTTTTCGTACAAGCTGTTCATCATATGGTTCAGGCTTTTGAGGAAAGGGCCAAAACTCTTTACGGATAGCTATTCATAGCCATGTTGGGTGAGAATGTAGGTCGATCAGACTCCTGAAAAAAATACTCGATCACTTCTGACTTCGTTTTGCATTTGAATTTTTTCTTTACATTTACGATATACTGTTCAACGGTCCTCGGTGATAGCCCCATATCACAGGCTGTCTCTTTCATGGTTTTCCCTTTGGAAATATGAGAGATGCATTCATGTTCTCTACAGGAAAGTTGTGCCCCAACACCTGGGGTGTGAGCCTCAATGTCCCTGAAGAAAGAGAGCCTGTTTTCGGAGTTGTGCTTTGGGATGCAGAGATTTCCGAAATCAAGCATTTTAGCCGGCACTGTTATCACTTCGTTTGGTGGATTGATGATAAAATCACTCGCTTTTTCTTTGAAATAAAAGGAGTACTGGGTAAGGAGGGCTTGATGATTGACGAAAAAGTCAATTATTTGATGTGAATCACGTGTGCTGGAAAAATAAAATGCCTCGGCATAATTTTTATACCTTTTATAGATGCTGAGACCATTCCATATATTTGATTCATATAGAGAAGAAGTGAGCTGAGATTGAGGAAGCGTTTCCCACAAAACGAAATTGGAATCATCTACCGGAATTTTTTCCAGCATATTTCGATAGTGAGATTCGTTATCATAAAACTTTTTCTGAAGATAAAACTTCAGCCAGTCCGTATTTGTACACAGCTGTAAATGAGTGCCGTCTTCAAAAAATCTGATGTAAGAAAAAACAGTTATTCCGAAATTCTTGAAGAGAGGCTCGCAAAGTTCAACGAGCTGCGCGTTTATTTCGCAATTATACTTCCACGTCGACTTATTCATCGCATTGGCAGAAACTGTCATACTTTACCCCTTAGTTAGTATTTGACTTTCTTTTAAAAACATTGTCAACATTTTTTGTAAATTGGGCATTCCAGGTTTTGTACATTGTTTTGTTTCAATGAGTTAAAAGAGGAAAGTGGTTATGAAAAAAGACTTTTATTATTTATCTCATCCCTATAATGGGACCGATTCGGAAAAAGAAAGTAGAGTTTCGGCTGCAAAAAGCGCCTGTATCCATATGCTAGAGAATAATATTCATGTTTTTAGTCCGATTCTTCACAACCATACAATCATTGCTTCTTTTGGGACGTTGAGTTTGGAAGATCGGCGGCGCATGTTTTTGTCATTTGATTTTTCCCTACTGTCGGCCTCTGCCGCAATGATCTTATTAAAACTTGATGGTTGGAAGAACTCTTATGGAGTTCAAAAGGAAGTTGAGTTTTGTGAAGAACAGCAAATTCCAATCTTTGAATATTCTTTGGAAGAATTGTTGAAGGTAAAAAGCTTTTCAGATGAGGTGAGGTCCGTAGGGTAGGGGGTTGCTATAGGGGTTGTTTCTTGTTAAAAGGCGACCAAGAGTTCAGTGCAAACAAAGGGAGATAACTCCATGTTGGTAACTCCACAACGTTTTAACCCACCCATTTCGTCGGTATTTCCGCAGCTTGGCAATTTGTCTATTTTGCAGCAATTCGCGCTAGCGATTGTTGGGACATTGTTTCTGACAATTTCTGCAAAGGTACAAGTTCCCATTTGGCCAGTCAAAGTCAGCATGCAGACTTCGGCGCTGGTCCTCATTGGGATTCTATATGGTCCTAGATTAGGGATCGCAACTGTTTTTCTCTATATGTTGGAGGGAATTAGTGGGTTCCCCGTTTTCCAAGGGACACCTGATCGCGGGTTAGGGATATCTTACATGATGGGCCCTACTGGCGGCTACCTTTTGGGCTTTTTCGCTTTAACGTATTTCATGGGAGTGTTTTTTGAAAAAGGATACGGTTCTAAACTTACGAAGGCGCTTCCCGCGGTCTTTGTAGCTTTTTGCTCGTTATACGTACCAGGGGTAGCTTGGTTGAGCTATCTCATAGGCGTTGAGAAAGGCTTACACTTAGGACTGTATGTTTTCCTCCCTTCGGCTTTTCTCCAAATGGGATTGTGTGCAACGCTGTGGTTAATGTTTTCTAGAAAGTGTTGTAAAGTTGAAAACTAGAGGATGTTCTGAACTTTTTTTGCATGTTTCTAACAAATATTTGTTGACATTATAGTGTAGGGGCTCCTTTAGTGTATTTCGCAACTTGTATTTCTACTGCAGTAGGGCTTTGTTAGTTACCGATGCAATTTTCAGATCTTGGGTTAGATGAAAAAACGTTAAAGGCTGTTGATGAGGCCGGGTTTAAGTCACCAACACCCATTCAATCAAAAACGATTCCCATATTTCTAGATGGGAAAGATGTTCTTGCTTCAGCGCAAACTGGAACGGGAAAATCGGCTTCTTTTTTGCTCCCGCTTATGTGTTTGCTTTCCCAAGGTCGTGCTAGGGCACGGATGCCGCGCGCGTTGATACTAGAGCCAACCCGAGAATTAGCGGCGCAATTGGATTCAGAATTTAAAAAGTTAGGAAAGCACCACAAACTGAATAGTGTTCTTATCGTTGGCGGAGAGTCAATGGAGGAACAAGAAAGATTGTTGGCAAAGGGCGCCGATGTCCTTATTGTGACGCCCGGACGTTTATTAGATCTTTTTTCCAGAGGGAGGATCCTTCTGACGGCTGTGAAGTATCTGGTTATTGATGAAGCAGATAGGATGTTAGATATGGGATTTATTCCCGATCTAAAGGAGATTGTCAGAAAGTTACCTGCCAAAAGACAGACGCTTCTATTCTCAGCGACGATGCCATCTGAAATTCGGAAACTTGCTCATGGCTTTTTGGTAAATCCAGAAGAAGTCGCGATTGAATCCAAGACGACAACAGCTGAAACCATTGACCAATATTTGGTTAAACTGGATTTTCTCTCGAAAAAGGCTACCGAACAGCAAGTAGGTGTCGTTAAAAGGGCTGCTTTGAGATACCTTTTAGAGAAACAGCATATTGAACAAGCTATTATTTTTTGTAATCGAAAAAGAGACGTTGATAGTCTTAACCTTTCTTTAAAAAGACATGGTTATGACAGTGAAGCTCTTCATGGGGATTTCCCTCAATCTAAGAGGCGAGAAATACTAGATTCGGTTAAATCTGGTGATGTTCACATACTGGTTGCAAGTGACGTAGCTGCACGAGGTCTCCATATAGACGAAATTAGCCATGTTTTTAGTTTTGATGTCCCAACAAACCCTGAAGAGTACGTTCATCGTATTGGTCGCACAGGTCGAGCAGGGAAGTCTGGTGAATCTTATCTTTTTGAGACGCCAAAGGACCATAAATTAATGCAGGCTGTTATTACTGCCATCGGTCATCCGATAGACGCTGTGGATCTCTCTGGTTTTTCGGCACCTGACTACTTAGCACCAGCTAGTAAGAAAAAGATGCCTGCTAAAGGACAAGGAGCTAAGGTAACTGAAAGCCAAAAGCCGTCTGTAGATGACCTGCCTCGTAAGGATGAGAGTCAGCCAAGAAAAGAAGCCTTAGAAGACAGACGAGAGAGGCGACACAACTGGAATAGGATTGAAACCGAAACTTTGCCAGAAGTTGGTTTTGGCGAGACAATCCCTGCCTTTATGAAAGTTATTCCAGCAAGTACAGGGCCTGATGCTAAAAAATCTCCTGAGAAATCAAAAAAGAAAAAGTAAAAAAGAATATTTAAGGGGCAATTTCTGCTTTTTTAGTGCTCTAGCGTGTGAAAAATACTTGCTTTTTTTATTGTGGCGGGTTAAATCCTTTAACCGAAGTCCCCATCGTCTAGCGGTCTAGGACATTGCCCTTTCAAGGCGAAAACACGGGTTCGAGTCCCGTTGGGGACGCCATCCGTCTTCGCTTCGCTACGACGTGATAATCCGTTAGGGTTAGAGAAGCTAGACGGGCTGATCAATACATTTTCGCTACATCCGTCTTCGTTTCTCTACGAAGTGATATATCGCTACGATGGGCTACGCCTTTCCACAAGCAGCACTACGTAAAAATCTGCTGCCCTGTATCATTCCTTGCATTAGCAATCATTGGCTAAGCCTTAGGCTGCCATATGATTCCTTAGGATCTGGATTCCAGGCACTCTACTACTCACCGGATTAAGACGCCGGGTCGCCTAGAGTGCCTAAAGGTTCTGACATGACACCATTGTGCTCGAGGCTCATCTCTCTTTCCAGTCATCTGTTACTAGCCAAACAAATATTCTGATTTTTCAAGCCATTAAAACCTATTTCGTGTAATAAAAACGAACATCTAATAAATAGAACGTAAAGGGATAGTTTTATTAATATTACACTACTTAAGGTTATTTGGTCACCGCATATAAAGGCTGGATGTGGAAAACTCTGTTGAAAAAATGAAATTCCTAATATTTATAGCTTTTTATTTGGGCCAACTTATCCACAGACATCAAAAAAGTGTTTTATATCAAAACGTTACCCTCTTCTTCTTTAGGTAAAAATTTTATTTAATTTTTTTAAAATTTGCTATTGATTTTTTTTTTGAGCATGCTAGATTATAAATAACAATAACAAAAAAATTAGCACACATGACCACAGTGCATAACTCTTGGGGTGGACGTAATGTCCACCATTTTATTATCAGCAGCTTTTGTATTCGGAACCGAGAGGATCAACCAGAGTTGATTACTTCTTAAGTTGGTTTTGTTTCTTCGCATTCAGAACAAAAAAAATGCCCCCATAAAGGGAGCATTTTAGTTGATAATGTAGCCTTACCTATGCTGGCAGCTTTCTGTGCCATAGTATTGGGGCTGCGCTCTTTAAATTCACACTAAAAATGGTGTATTCGGGGAGCTTCGTGGTTGGATTTATGCAGCTCAGATTGAATGTACCATTCTTTCGGCCCTTGGTGACACGCCTAACGTAGGTGGCACCATCTTCTGTTTCAACAATACAGTTATTATTGAGAGCAGCTTCAGAAAGGTCGTTACCTGACTTTCTAATACCACCAACATAATCTCCAGGCGCATAGAAGGGGAGCATGGCATCGTCAGAAACAAGACGAATATCAGCATCTTTATTTGCCTTTTGAAAAGTGCGGACCTCTGTCATCACACCAACTTCTTTCTGCAGATGCTTTAGGTCGTTATTTACAATGCTATCCACGGAGGAATCAATAACTGACTCTATTTCCTCAATGGGGCGCGGCGAGATACCTTTTCCAGACAGAAGCCACTCTACTGTACAAAAAACTTTCGCTTCCTTAAGCATTGTGACAATTCGTTTCGCGATCTTATCTTTGATTGGGTTCCTTCCAAGTTCCCAAGCATAGTAAGTATGCTTACTTATTCCAAATGTGTCGGGTATATCATTCAACGTTATCCCCGATAATCGTCGAGCAAGACGAAGTCGGTCCGCCCTTTGCTCAAATTCTAGTTCTGTTACATTAGTCATTTGCCCATTCTCCTATATTACAGCAAATTGGATACATAAAACTTGCTCTTTACTATACCAAAATTCCGTATCCATAGAATACAAATAAATAATACTTGAGCGTATTTCAAGTCAAATTCGTATAAAAATGAAATAAAATACACTTTTTATCTATTATTATGGCGGGGTTCGGCTTAACCCTTTGTTATATATTAATTATTTTTGCGCCTCAAAAAGGCTGGAATTTCCAGAGATTCTGTATCAATTTCATCCAAAGGAGAGTCGATTTGGTTAATCTTCGATGAGGAAGCCTGATTTTTGTTTCCGGAACTTTGGTCATGCCCTTTTTGTACGTGCGAAGAAGCTTCTGATTTGCGTGCCATGCCGGCTAATCTAGCAAAAAAGCCAGGGCGGCGAGTTTCTTTCTTCGCTGGAGCCTCTTCAGTTAGTTCTGCAAAAGCAGGAGGCGTTTCCTCTTCCTGGGGGAACAGGACAGTTTGTTCATTATTTCCCTCAATAACGCCCTTTTGAGCTTGGGATTCTTCGTCATTCTCTAGTATATGATCAAGATCTAGAGGATCTATTTCATCAGGAGAGGACAAGTCTGCTAAATCTTCGTTGCCTCCTTCTGTTTTATTTGCGGCTATTGAGCCCTCGAAAAGAGAAATAGTATCTGGAACTGAAGTTTGGGTTTGGTTTGATACAAAACCTTGATTTTGTGGGAGCGTAAAGCTCTCAGGAGATTCAATTCCAGTTGCAACAACGGATACACGTATTTTTCCACTTAATTTTTCATCGAAAGTGGATCCAAAAATAATCTGTGCATTAGAGTCAACTTCATCCCTAACTCTATTTGCGGCTTCATCGACCTCAAAAAGGGTCATGTCATGGCCACCTGTTATGTTAATCAGAACGCCTCTTGCGCCCTTCATGGAAACATCGTCCAGAAGTGGATTAGAAATGGCCGCTTCTGCGGATTCAATGGCTCGGTTGTCGCCTTCGGCCTCTCCCGTTCCCATCATGGCTTTCCCCATTTCACTCATGACAGATCTTACGTCTGCAAAATCCAGATTAATTAACCCAGGCATAATCATGAGGTCTGTGACCCCTCTGACACCAGAGTATAAAACATCGTCGGCCATTTTAAAGGCATCAGCAAAGGTCGTCTTTTCATTTGCAACGCGGAAGAGGTTTTGGTTGGGAATGATGATGAGTGTATCAACATGTTTCTGGAGTTCGTCGATCCCTTTCTCAGCTAAGCGCATGCGCTGGGCCCCTTCGAAGTGAAATGGCTTGGTTACAACGCCTACTGTAAGGATTCCTTTTTCACGGGCTGCTTGGGCAATTACTGGCGCGGCACCTGTTCCAGTTCCACCACCCATTCCAGCCGTAATGAAGAGCATATGAGCACCGCTAATGTGCTCTTTGACCGTTTCGAGAGCTTCTTCTGCCGAAGCGCGCCCAACGTCTGGCCGAGAACCTGCTCCAAGTCCCTGTGTAATTTCAAAACCCAACTGAATTTTCTTTTCGGCTAGGGACTCACCTAAAGCCTGTGCATCCGTATTGCAGGCTGAAAATTCTGCGCCTTCTAGTTTAAGGCGAATCATGTTATTTACAGCATTGCCTCCTGCACCACCGACGCCGATCACTGAGATACGCGGTTTCAGATCTTTTAGATTTTCAACATTTGATGAAGTCGTTAAATCAAGGGGCTCAGTGGTGGTAGAGGTAGTCATTCTATGTTCTCCATGTTTATCAAAAGACCTGAGGGTCAACCTACACTATTTCGTACTATTGTCCTAAAAATATTTTTGTATCCATGCTTGTAATCGTTCCACTACTCCCATGGACATTTTTCCTTCCGATAAGTAATAAGATCGAGATTGCAAAGCGAAGCTCAAAAGTCCGGCACTTGTTGCGAAAGAGGGCCCCGAGGCTGTTTCGCTTAATCCTTGTATATGCAGAGGTTTTCCCAGTCTTACCTGACGATCTAAGATAAGACTTGCGAGCTCTTTGATGCCAGCAATTTGACTGCCTCCTCCTGTGATCACCACGCGTCGGCTTGCTGCCTTTGCTAATTTATTTTGATCCAAATGATTTTTGACAATCTCAAGTATTTCTTCAAGTCTTGGGCGAATAATTTTGTTAAGGGTCGCTTTAGATATTTGAGTTGCTTGAGTTGGGTGGTCCTCCCCTATTTGGGGGACTACGATGGTTTCTTTTTCATCCTTTGGTGTGGAAATGGCACTTCCATAGAGTGTTTTAAGCCGCTCTGCTTGTATTACAGGGGTTGAAAGACCTTGAGCAATGTCATTGGTGATATGGATTCCTCCAATGGGGATGTTATCAATGTAGACACAGTGGCCTCCCATAAACGAGGCAATATTTGTGCTCCCTCCTCCTAGATCTAAAACTGTTACGCCAAGATCTCTCTCATCTTCTACCAGGATTGCGAGACCCGAAGCATAGGCGGAGGACACAAAATCACACACGTCAAGATGACAGTGTTCTATACATGTGGATAAATTTCGAATGAGTCCTGTAGGAGAACTAATAACATGCAGACTGACACCCAATCGTTCTCCATACATGCCTCGAGGATCTCTTATGCCACGATTCCCGTCAATAGTGTATCCGATAGGAAAGGCGTGAATTATTTTCTTTTCTCTCGTGCTAGAAATGGCTTGTTGGCTTTGACTCAATACCTTTTGGATATCTGAATCGGAAATCTCGTGTGAAGTGATCGGTGTATCAACATCTATAATTTGTGATGCTACTTTTCCGGAAATACTCACAAAAACGTCGTGAATGGTTTCCTTCGCCATTTCCTCGGCATTCTGTACGGCATTTAGGGTCGCATTTACAGCGGCCTCCATATCAACAATGAAGCCATTTTTGAGCCCTTTTGATAACTGATTTCCAAGGCCAATGACTTTTAAAGTATTATCTTCTTCGACGCGTGCAATAGCGCAGCATATTTTCGTCGTTCCAATATCCAGTGCGGTAATTAAGTCATTCTTAGAAAAGGTTTTTTTCATGATTGTTTGTGTGCTTTCTAGGCTTCTTTCCCACGTGACTTTCCAATCCCAGGTTTTCTTGAGTTAGGGCGCGCTGGTATTTTATCTTTCATCTGTAAGACTACATGAGGCAGAAAACGTAAATCAACAACAGAAATGTCTCTTGTCCCTAATTTTTGATTTTCTTCCATAGCAACAAGAGATTGAAGGGCATCGGCAAAATTTTCTTCTGGGAGTTTAACCAACACTTCGTTTGAAAGATGAAGATTCCACCTGCGTTTATCCACATAAACGGCAGCCTTTAGCTTTTTTTTCATAAAGGGGACTTTCAAAACAACTTCTAAAAATTTTGGAGCTTTTTCAGCTGATCCTTCTCCAATAATAATGGGGAGATGCCGGAAAGGCGAAACCGGTATCGTATCCATTGTGAGCCCGCGATCATCGAGGAGAGAAAGTTTTTTCTTACTCTGCCAGAGTGCAAGAGGCTTTCGCTCAGAAAGTCGAATATAGAGTGTATCTGGCAGGCGTCGCTGCACCATGGCAGAGCGCACCCAAGGGAGGCGCTCCAAGTTATCCTTTATCTCACTGGGGTCGCACAAAAGGATGGAATCGCCTTTTTTTCTGTTGAGAGCAGTATATATTTGCTCCTTTTCTGTTTTGTTGCGACCTTCAATGAGTATGCCTTCGATTATGAATCCAGCCTTTTCTGACAAATTGACAATACTGTTGTGTACGAGAGTCATCCCTTTGTCCAAAACATTTTGAGACTTTAACCAAATAAGTCCGAGGGTAATAAGCAACAAGACAAACGGGACTCGTCCTTTCCGAAGAGAGACTTTCCAGAGAGGGGCTTTTTTTCTGCGGGTTTTATTTCTTGGTTGAGTTGCTTTCTTCATTTTTTCTCTTGCCCAAGGAGTTGTATTTCCATTCTGAGATTAATTCCAGAGTTTTTCAAGACGCGTTGATGAACTTCATGAACAAGTTTTTCCAGGTCGCTGGCTGTGGCAGCACCCGTATTTATAAGGAAGTTGCAGTGTTGTTCAGATATAAGGGCGCCACCTATCTTCAACCCACGGCATCCTGCTTGATCTATAAGTTCCCATGCTCTTAGCCCTCCCGACTCAGAGGGATCCGGATTGGTAAAGGTACATCCTCCCGTTCTCGCACGTGTAGGTTGACTGGTTTCTCGGGTGCTCATGATTTCTTGTATTTTAGCTTTGATAACTTCTGCTTTTTCCGGGATTCCTTGAAGATGAGCATCTAGAAAAATCCATTTGTCTGGAATGCCACAGAATCTATGGGAGAAGTTCATCTCATTTACGGGAATGCTATGGATGGTACCATTAGGGTCCACGGCAGTGGCAGAAACGAGGATGTCTTTCATTTCTCGACCATAGGCACCTGCATTCATACGGAGGGCGCCTCCAATTGTGCCAGGTATTCCTGAAAGAAATTCGAGTCCTCCCAATTCTTGCTCCATGGCATACTGTGAAACAGAGCGATCGAGACAGCCTGCACCAACCAAAAGCGTATTCCCCTCCTCACGTCGGCACTGGATAAATCCTCTTCCCAGACGAATAACGACCCCTGGAATACCTGCCTCACGGACAAGTACATTTGAACCAACCCCGAAAATGGTAATGGGAACGTCTTGGGGCTTTCTTTGCAGAAAGGCAATCAAATCGTCCTTATCTTTTGGTTTAAACAGGACTTCTGCAGGTCCTCCTACCCGAAGCCAAGTGATGGTTGCCATGGAGGTGTTTTCTGTATAACGACCTTGAACGGGAGGCAGTTGGTTTAGTAAAGAAGTTTTGGACATTTTAGATCGCTGTAGAAAGGGGCTTGTCGGACGCAGAATTTTTCAATTCCTCAGAGATTGCATATGCCCATTGAGTAATGTTTCCAGCTCCCATGAAAATTAGGTAGTCATCTGGGGCAAGTCTACTTTCTAAGAGCGGAATAATTTCCTCGGGAGAATCAATGGTATGGATGCAGTCCTTAGGAACTTCTGAGATGGATTGGGCGAGAGTTTCATGATTGATATTTGGGATTGGAGTCTCTCCAGCGGCAAAAACGGGCGCGACGATGACTTCGTCAGCTCCTTTTAAGCAGGTTGAAAATTCTTTAAAAAGATCTTCTAAACGGCTGTACCTATGGGGTTGAAGCACAGCGATAACGCGACCTTTGCAAACTTCTTTTGCAGTATTCATCACGGCAACAATCTCTGTGGGGTGGTGGGCATAGTCATCAAAAACATGGACCCCATTTATGTGCCCAACTTTCGTAAATCGTCGTTTGACGCCGGAAAAAGTCTCAAGACCTTTTCTAACAAGTTTTTCAGGGAGGTTCATCTTTTCGGCAATAGCGATGGCTGCTAACGCATTCTGGATATTATGCTTACCGAGCATAGACAGTCGTACGTCTTTTAGGACCTTTTCCTCTTGATCGGGCAGAGAGATGTGAGCATCAAAGATGGAGAGGGTTTGATCTACAGTCCTAATATTAGTTCCTCGAATCTGGGCTGGGTTTTCCAGGCCATAGGTGACTAAGGATCGATTTTCAATGGTTGGAATGAGTTCTTTCACAACATCATTGTCTGTGCACATTGCGGCAAAACCATAAAAAGGAATGTTTTGGACAAAGGTGCAGAAAGATTTTTTGAGAACGTCAAAGGAACCATAATATTCCATGTGTTCAGGATCGATGTTTGTGACAACACCTATGGTCGCAGGAATTTTTAGGAAGCTTCCATCGGATTCGTCAGACTCAACAACCATCCAGTCGCCTTGTCCAAGATATGCATTGGTGCCATGGGAATTGATGATTCCACCGTTGACGACGGTAGGATCTAGATCTGCTGCCGATAAGACGGCTGAGACGAGGGAAGTAGTGGTTGTTTTGCCGTGACTTCCCGCAATGGCGATTGTCCATTTGAGGCGTGTAAGCTGTCCTAACATCTCAGATCGATGTACAATAGGGATCCCACGCTTTTTTGCAGCAACGATTTCAGGGTTGTCATCTTTAATAGCTGAGGAAACAACAAGGACGCTTGCAGAGTCAATATTTTGGGCTTTTTGTCCCAAAAATATTGGGATCCCAAGGTCTTTAAGTCGTTTTACATTAGCACTTTCAGATGCATCACTTCCTTGAACCAATTGGCCCAGGTTGTGAAGAATTTCTGCAATGCCACTCATTCCAATTCCCCCAATTCCTACAAAATGAAGGCGTCCAATGGAAAGGGGGGAAAGCGCAATACTTTTCATAATAATACTTTCAATAGGTGATATTCCTCTTCTTATCCAATGGTTTTGCAAGTGAGTCAACCACTTTTGCAAGCCTTTCAGCTGCCTTTGTATGCTGCTGAGAATCTAAGCTTGAAGACATTTCATTTAAGGTTGCTGGATTGGATAACAGGAAGGACAATTTTTCTGCTAGCGCCTTGGGAGAAAGAGATTTTTCTGGAAAGACGTATCCACCTCCAACAGTTTCAATATGGCGTGCATTTTTGGTTTGGTGATCATCTGTTGCATGGGGTAGGGGAACAAGAATACTTGGACGTGAAGTGACAATAAGCTCCGTTACACTAGAGGCGCCCGCTCTGCATATGACAAGATGGGCTTTGCCTAGTTTCTGAGTCATGTCACGAAAAAAGGGGGAGATTTCGTGTGAAATTCCAAGCTTCTCTATATCTGTGCACGTTGTTTCTAATAACTCTTCTCGGCATTGTTGGACAAGATGAATACGAGATCGCAGAGAGGCGTCCATAAGAGAAAGTGACTTGGGAATGAGTTGGCTAAAAACACGTGCTCCTTGACTCCCACCAAGAACGAGTAGATTAAATGGCCCCTCTTTTTTAGGGGGAGAATAGCGAGTGTTGGAGAGCTTTTTAATTTCTGGGCGGACTGGGTTTCCAGTCACAACACATTTAGCTTTTGACTTTTTCCCAATTCGATCAGTGTGCTCAAAGGAAAGTGCAATACTTTTTACGTAGGGAGCAAAGAGACGATTTACCTGACCAAGTACAGAGTTTTGCTCATGGATAATTGTGGGGATTTTCATTAAAATAGCAGCTAAGAGGGGAGGTGTTGATGGGTATCCTCCAAGTCCGATAACACAAACTGGATTGAGTTTTTTGAGCGTTTGCCGGGCACGTCTTGCGGCCTTTAGAATGGGAAATACTTTAGCTAATTTTGCAGTGATGGATGTTTTGCCAGAGAGCTTATTGAGAATTGGAATGATTGTCACACAATCGGGGAGATCGCTGTATCGTTGGCCACGATGATCTGTCAGGAGAGCCACGTCATATCCGCGTTTCAAAAGCTCATGGGCAAGGGCTGTGGCTGGAAAAATATGTCCTCCAGTTCCACCTGACGCCAAAACCACGCAGGGCTTTTTCATTCCTCCCCTCCTTTTCCTCTTTTGGTCAGGGCTAAAAGCATTCCCATTCCGAGAGACAGAGCAAGAAGAGAGGATCCCCCATAGCTCAAAAAGGGAAGGGTCATGCCTTTCGTGGGAATCAGATGAAGAGAAGAAGCCATGTTGATCAAGGCCTGTAGGGCAAATTGTGTGGTAAGTCCAGCAACGGCCAAAATATGAAACAAGTTGTTTTGACCAAAAACCCGCGAGAGGCTTCTTAGAACAATAAAGGAAAAAATGCCCACGACAATCAGGCATAAAATAAGTCCAAATTCCTCTCCAGCAACGGCAAAAATAAAATCTGCATGTGCGTCTGGAAGATGTTTTTTTACAATCCCTTCTCCTGGGCCCATGCCAAAAAACCCTCCATTCATGAAGGCATCTAAGGACTGGCTAATTTGATACTGATCTCCAGCATTCGGATCCAAAAAGCGGTCAATGCGGCTTGATACGTGTGGAAGGAAGATGTAGGCCCCTAATAGGCCTGTGACACCCAAACCAGAGCCAGCGACAACCCAGATGAGAGGGAGACCTGCCAGGAAGAACTGTGTGAACCATATGGCAGAAATAACAAAGGTCATTCCAAGATCTGGTTGCAGGAGGATCAGTGCAGCAGTGATGGCATAGAGCCCTCCAGCGATGAGCGGAAAAGGTGTTTCTGGGTTTTTGTGCTTTTCGGAAAAAAGCCAAGCCATGACAATAGCGAGTGATGGTTTTATAAATTCTGATGGTTGGAGTGAGAATCCGCCGAGGCTGATCCATCTGCGGGCTCCTTTTATTTCCGTTCCAAAGAGTAGTGTTGCAACTAACAGAAATAGACAGACGCCAAATAGAATAATAGATATGCGGCGAATTTGCTGTGGAGACAACAGGGATACGGAAATGAGAAGGATAAAGCTTGGGACCATCATCGCAAATTGCCTTCGAACAAAATAATAGGAATCCAAATTAATTCGTTCGGCAATGAGAGGGGTTCCTGCAAAACTCAAGATACCTCCTATAGCCATAAGAAGGCACAGTGCAGTGAGGCTCCAACGGTCTACAGTCCACCACCAACGTCCAAGGATACTTGTATCTGTTCTAAGAAACATGAGAGGTCCTTTTCTCAATTTTAAGGAGCTCATGAACTTGACGTTTAAAGGCGTCTCCCCTTGCCTCAAAATCCTTGAATTGATCAAAGGCTGTACAGGCTGGTGACAACAGGATAGTCGGATTCTTAGTTCCAGAAGAAAGAGCCGTAGAATGGGCTTCTAACAATGCTTTGTCGAGGGTTTGCACTTTCGTGAAGGGGATTTTTCCCTCTAAATCCTTTGCAAAGCTATCGGTTGCTTCTCCAATTAAATAGGCGTGGAGGATGTTGGGAAAATAGGGAGAAAGTGTGTTTAAGGATTCTTCTTTTCCTCTGCCGCCGGCAATCCATAAAATGTTTTTGTAAGTGGCAAGAGCTTGTGATGCGGCGACAACACTTGTGGCTTTGCTATCATTCACATATCGAATCCCATCATGAACGCAAATGACTTCTTGCCGATGGGGGAGTCCTGGGAAACTCTGGAAAGCCTTTTCAACAATTTTTTGATCAATTCCAAGGGTCTTGGCAACATGATAGGCCGCTGCGGCATTTTGCTTGTTATGACTGCCTTGCAAGGCGGGATAAGATGAAAAATTCAATATTTGATCGGGAATAACATTTGCAATGACGTTGAGGGATTTTCTGGATTGAAGATCCTTCAGAATTGTGGCTGTTTCTGTATCATCAGATCCAATGATGGCCGTATTTTTTACATGATTGAATATCAATTTCTTTGCTGCCACATAGCCTTGTAAATTATGATGCCGATCTAGGTGGTCAGGTGTAATGTTTAACAGGAGGGCAATTTCTGGATGAAGGGAGGGCGTCAGCTCCAGCTGAAATGAAGAGCACTCAATGACATAGAATCCATCTTCTGGAATAGGCGCAAGATCCAACACGCAGATCCCTATATTACCCCCAATGCGGCAAGGAATTTTTGCTTCTTGAAGCATGTGGCCAATGAGGGATGTCGTGGTGGATTTGCCATTGGTACCCGTAATGCAAATAAGATGTGCCTTGGGATTCCCTCTAACAAATAATTCCATGTCTCCGATGATTGGGATTTGTAAGTCCTTAGCTTTTTGAGCCACAGGATGGGGCTTTGGAAATGTGTGTGGAATCCCGGGGCTGAGCACAAGAGCGTCTATCTTCTCTGTCTCCCATGAAAATTCCATCAAGTCTTTTAGGGGGATACCCCTGCTTGCGGCTTTCTCTCGGGTTTCCTGGTTATTGTCCCAAGCGATGACATTAATGCCCCGCTCTAGAAGCCAAAGAGCTGAGGCAATTCCTGAGCGTCCTAGGCCTAAAAGGACGACGCTCTTTGGGAGAGGGGGAATATTGAATGACACGTTATATGGCCCCCTTTAGCGCAGTTTTAAAGTGGCAAGACCAATCAGTGCTAAAACGACTGCAATGATCCAAAATCGGATAACGATGGTGGGTTCTGCCCAGCCTTTCTTTTCAAAGTGATGGTGGAGGGGCGCCATTAAGAAAATACGCTTGCCGCCGGACATCTTAAAATATGCCACTTGCAGGATAACTGAAACAGTTTCAACAACGAATAACCCTCCAATGATGGCAAGAACCAGTTCGTGTTTGGTAATGATGCTGATGGCGCCAAGGGATCCTCCTACGGAAAGAGAACCAGTATCTCCCATAAAGATCATGGCAGGGGGAGCATTGAACCAGAGGAAACCAAGCCCGGCTCCGATGAGGGCACCACAAAAGACGGCTAACTCCCCACTTTGGGGCACAAAGTTGATCTGAAGATAGTGGGCGAAAATATTGTTTCCAACCAAATAGGAAATCAGAGCAAAGCAAAGGGTTGCAATGATGATGGGGCCAATGGCCAAGCCATCCAGGCCGTCGGTCAAATTAACGGCATTGGAAGTGCCGATGAGCACTAGGATCGCAAACGGAATGAAAAGGACACCAAAGTTTATCAGGAGATTTTTCACAAAGGGAACGGCTAGATGGCTTTCCAGGGTTTCTGGCATTAGATAGCTGATCCAATAGGCGCCAATCCCTGCGATGATAAGTTGTAATAAGAGTTTGAGTTTTCCAGATAGACCCTTCGTGTTCCGGCGGGTTAATTTGAGATAGTCATCGATCCAACCGATACCACCAAATCCGGTGGTAATGAAAAGCGTTGCCCAAACGAAACCATTGGTCAGATTCGCCCATAAAAGCGTGCTGATAACGAGGGAGAAGAGGATTAAGCTTCCTCCCATGGTGGGCGTTCCTTGTTTCGTGAGAAGGTGACTTTCTGGGCCATCTTCACGGATAGGTTGCCCCTCTTTTTGAATACTTTTGAGCCAACGAATCAGGGAAGGGCCTACAAAAAATGAAATAGCCAGAGCCGTAAGAATCGCTCCTCCCATCCGAAAGGTAATGTATCGGAAGAGATTTAAAAACGTTACATCCTGAGCTAAATTACTGAAAATATGGTAAAACATTATCTATGCACTTTCTCTAATGGCTTTTTGAGCAACAAGCTGATCTTCAAATGGAAGAATTTTATCCATCACTATTTGGCCCTTCTCATGACCTTTTCCAGCAATGACCAAAGTGTCCTTCTGCTCAAGTCCTTGAATCGCTTCATAGATGGCCTCAGCTCGGTCTCCTATGTCAAGGGCTTTGGGACATTTTTCGATGATTTGTTGACGGATTTTCTCAGGATTCTCGGTTCTAGGATTATCATCTGTTACAATAACCCGATCTGCACAAAGTTGAGCAACGGACCCCATGAGAGGACGTTTCCCAGGATCACGATCGCCACCACATCCAAAAACCACGGCAAGTTTTCCATCGGTATGGGGACGTAGTGTCTTCAAAAGCATCTCTAGGGCTTCGGGTGTATGGGCAAAATCTACATATACTTTGCTTCCCTTCTCAGTATGCCCCACAAACTCAAGTCGGCCGATGGGAGCCTTCAAATGTTTGATAGATTGAATTGCTTTTTCAAGGAGGACCTGATCCTGATGGGTTCCATACAAGATGGCAAGAGCGCACATGAGATTCATGGCTTGGAACTCTCCAATAAAAGGCAAGATGATCTCATGGGTTTTTGAGAGAATCTCACACCGAATAGCAAGCGTATTGTCAGAAGGTTGTAGGTCAAGAATTCGGAATTCTTTTCCCTGCTTTCCATAGGTCAATACTTTGTGGCCACTCTGTTCACATAGTTCCTTGAGGGTTTCGAATTCTGGGATGTCTGCATTGAGAACAGCAGTCTTTCCTTTTGGAAGACATTCCGCGAAGAGGCGGCTTTTAGAGACAAAGTAATCTTCGAAAGTGGCGTGATAGTCCAAGTGATCCCGGCTAATATTTGTGAATGCGGCCACTTCCAACGCCAGGCCATCGGTTCGGTACTGTTTCAAACCGTGACTAGAGGCCTCGAAAATAAGGTGATCTATCCCTATATTACCCAACTTTTGGACAATTTCGTGGAGGCTAATTGTATCTGGAGTGGTCAGAGTGCTTTTTGACAAATCAGGGGGGAGGGGAAGGCTGGTTTGGAGACCGATGGTTCCCAGACTTGCACAGCTATAATCCAAGGATTGCCATAGTTGCTGTACAAACGAAGCAACAGAAGTTTTACCATTGGTACCCGTTACAGCGGCACAGTGTTTGGGCTGCTTTCCATAAAAATTCGCGGCAATCTGGGAGAGGATTTTTCGAGGGTCCTCAGAGGTAAAAATAATCTCTGATGATTGGGAAAGTCCCTCTTTTGGTTGCGCTAGAATAGCACTAGCTCCCTTTGACAGCGCTTGCGGAATAAAGTCTCGGCCATCAACTTGTTCTCCATTGATGGCAACGTAAAGGGCTCCAGGCACCACTTGGCGAGAGTCTGAAACGATACGTGTGATTTCAAGATCTGCCTTCCCAGTAGCGGGAGAAAGAGAATCTGGCAAGAGATTAATAAGACGCATGACGGAATCCAGTGGAGGGAATATCAATATGGAGCGCATCTTCAATGGCGGAATCTGACTCATTTACGGGATTCACCCCAAGGATGGGGGCGATTCTGGCAATAACATTGGCGCCCAGAGGTGCCGCTGTCCAGCCACCGCCGGTATATCCGAATGTCTCTGCTGATCCTTGAGGGCGGTCGAGCATCGTGAGGACCACATATTTAGGATCATGCATTGGAAAAGCGCCAACAAACGAGGATAAGGTTTCTTTTGTGTTATACGTTTTACCGTCAGTTCTGTTGGCTGTGCCGGTTTTGCCTCCAACAACGTAGCCATCAACGTTTGCTTTTCGAGAGGTGCCGTCAGTTACGGCAAGTCTTAATAGTTGGCGCATTTGATGGGAAGTCTTTCTTGAAATAATCCGTTTTCCTTCTGGGGTTTCCGCTCTCTTAAGGAGAGTAGGTTCTACCATAATGCCATCATTTACAACACTTCCTACGCCCATTGCAAGCTGAAGGGGGCTAATAGAAAGGCCATACCCATAAGAAATGGTCATCATATTTATATCTCGCCATTGTTTTGGCGTGAGAGGGGCCCCAACTTCAGGAATTTCTACGCTGACTGGCTTCAAGAGTCCGAACTTATCCAGATAGGCAATATGTCCTTCTGTTCCGACGTCCTGGGCCATTCTAACCATGCCAATATTTGAAGAATACTGAAAGATCTCGGGAACGGAGAGCCAACGGTTTTTTCCCCGAAAGTCGTTGATACTAAACTTAGCAACACGAATGGGATTGGAGGCATCGTACCCATCTTGGAAGGTAACCGTTCCTGTTTCTAGCGCCATTGCTGTCGTAAATATCTTGATGGTAGATCCCATTTCATAAATGCCCAGTGTATTGGCATTAAAGCGCTCTTCCGACTTGGCCTTTTGCGGCATATGAGGGTCAAAATTTGGTTGGGAGACCATGGCCAAAATCTCTCCAGACTTTGCGTCTAGAACAAGGACACAACCGCCTTTTGCTTTAAAGTGTTCGATGGTTTTTGTCAGCTCATCATTGACAGCATGTTGAACACTGAGATCTATTGAAAGTTGGACGTTATTTTTAGATAAGTCTACGTCGAAACCATATTCTATTCCTGCAATGCCCCTGTTATCTACGTCTGTAAATCCAAGAACGTGAGAAACGAGGCGTCCGTGAGGGTATACCCGCTTTTCTTCTCGATGGAAATGAAGTCCAGGAAGTCCCATGTGGTGGACCAGGGCTTGCTGCTGGGGGGTGAGATTTCGGGCAATCCAGACGAAGTTTTTGTCAGAGGATAGTTTTTTCAAAAGGTCCTTTTGATCCAGTTGGGGAAATATTTTAGTCAACTTTTCAAAAGCGTCTGTTGTGTCTAAGATTATTTTAGGGTTGGCGTACAAGGAGGCAGTGATGAGATTTGTGGCCAGAGTCTTTCCATTTCGATCGAGAATGTTGAATCGAGCAACGCTGTGGCTTGAATGGGAGAGGAAATCGGAAATGCCTGGTTCATCCTGCCCTCGCAAGAGGGTCACATCAATGAGCCTGTAAGAAACTGTCAAAAAGCCAATGGCAAAAAACAGACTCACCATTAGGAGTCTATTCCGGGCCATTTCCAACCCTTTAAAGAGGGAACCTACAAATTCTAGGTTCTGTTTTTTAGAAAGGTCTACCGAGGAGTTTTTTTTCGGGTTATTGGGGAGATATATCATATGTTTGGTATTTAATGTGTTGAATAGTTTGAAAGCATCAGGCGTGATGTGGGCTTTGTTGGGGGATTTTCGGGTTCAAATGAAGGATCGTTGACCCTATAGGGCAATCGGTTGAAGGCGAATATTTGGTTACTGGAAATAGGTTTAAGTTTCAAAAGTTGCTGCGATAATTTTTGGAGAGTGGAAGGATCATTGAGATGGCTCCATTCAGCTTCCAAAATGTGGATAGTTTCTTCGTTCTTGAAGATTTGTTTGTGAACCGTTATGAGTTCTTGCTCAAGCTCGAGCACTCGGTACTTAATATGAAACAGAGCAACGCTTATGCAAATTGTGAAAGCAATGAAAATGAGGGTAGAACGTCTCATGGCATCGTCCTACTTTGCGAAGGGAAAATCCGTTCAGCCACCCGAAGGCGCGCTGAACGGGATCTGGGATTTTGGGAGATCTCAGACTGGGAAGGGGTAATGGCTTTGCGTGTAAGAAGCTTAAAGGTTTTATGCCCTTCTTCGGCTTCAGGCACATAACGGGAGAGCCCTTTATGTTCACTTCGATTCTTTAAAAAATGCTTTACGCATCGATCTTCAATGGAATGAAAAGAGACCACAGCAAGTTTTCCTCCTGGAGCGAGGATATTTTCAGCGGATTCAAGAGCCCGCTGGAGCTCTCCCATCTCGTCGTTGATGTATATCCGTATGGCTTGGAATGTCCTGGTCGCAGGGTCAATTTGGCCCTTTTTAGCTGGAATGATACGACGGACAATCTCAGCCAGTTGTCTCGTGGTGGTAATGGGCGTTTTGGCTCGCTCTCTTACGATGGCCCGCGCAATGGGGCGAGATTTCCGTTCATCTCCAAACTTATAGAGTATGTCCGCAATTTCTGTCTCTCCCAAAGTGGCCAAAGCGTCCGCGGCCGTTTCTGAAGATTCGCCCATGCGCATGTCTAAGGGACCATCCTTTTGAAAGGAAAAGCCTCGCTCAGCCTCATCAATTTGGAAGGAAGAGACGCCCAGATCTAAAGCGATGCCATTTATTTCTTTGGCGCCGTTTTCCTTGAGGAGCTGCTCCATATCGCCAAACTTTCCTAACAGAAACTTGAATCGCTGAGGAAACTCTTTTTTTAGGGAGGCAGATCGTTTGATGGCATCTTTGTCGCGATCTATGGCCCAAACAGTGCACTTGGCGGCGTTGAGTATGGAGCGACTATAGGAACCAGCGCCGAAGGTTCCGTCTACGTAGGTCTTCCCGTCCTCTGGGGCAATGGACTCTATAATCTCGTTGAGGAGGACGGGAATGTGCTGGGAGGCACATTGGGAAGGAGAAAAGGGAGGAGGGCTCATCGGGCACCCTCCTCAGGGGAAGAAGTATCAGTTAATTTGAGTGTTGCCTTCTTTTCGTGGATACGTTTACGAGCCTCACTCTGATGTTTTTGGAAGATTTCTGGCGACCATATCTGAAAAGTAGCTCCGCGACCCACGAATGCAGCATGGGATTCGATTTGAGCATGGGCCAAAAGTTCTTGTGGGAGCATGATGCGCCCCTCACTGTCGAAGGGCAATTGATGGGAGTCAGCAAATATCGTGGAAGCAAAGTCATCTTGAGTCTCCGAAAATAAGTCGAGTCGATCAACGCTCTGAGAGAGTTGCGTCATACGATCGATCCCGCAGGCTTCAATTGAGGGAGATTTATAAGAACGAAAGGCAACAATCCCGAGGAATGGTTGTCCCGCAAGGGCCGTCCGAAAGGTAACAGGTACCGATACTCGACCTTTCTTGTCGATCTTATTTGTAAATGTGGAGAGAAATAGGGCCATTTATACGTATCCCATACCTTTCAACATTACTCCCTACACACTGACCACAAACCACACTATTATGGGATAGCATGGGATTCTATGGGAGTCAATGGGAAAATAGCATTTCCAGGTGGGATTATAGCCTACTTTGACGGGCTAGTGCTTTTAAATCACTGTGGATAAAGGCAAAAAAGAATTCGGCAGGCGAATATGTTTTTTCGCCCTCCATAATTTCAGCCAAGAGGAAAGCTTTAGATCCATCGTGACGGGCACACACTGGATGCATCGTGAGGGGAAGGCTCTGGATGCAATCATATACTGCGTTATCCGGCCCATACTGCGTTATCCGGTCCAAAATTCGTCTTCCCGGCCATTAGGAATTCTTAGCAAGCCGAAGGCGCGCTTTAGAATTTCTTATGAGCGCGGGATCCAGGGGCCGGGAGTAAGAGCTTTGAGATCAAATCCATATTATTGGGCACTTTTGGCACACTGATCTCTGGTTACTAATCCCTGAAAGCTGGATACCGAGATACCAACTCACTCTAAGACTTGCCGGCTTAAGACGCCGGCTCGCCAAGAGTTCGTAGGTTCCGGCATGACGGCTATTTAATTCGTTCCCTTAAAATAGTTGCCCACCCTATCCTTCCTCTTAAATGCCTGATACTGTCTCAAAAAAAAAGAGGGTGGCAAGGTGGAAGCTAAACAATCCAAGATAATTCATTTCATTATTTTTTTGTCTCTATTTCAGGCCTTATTATTGGCACAGGCCCCAATTTGTAAAGCATCCATCTGTGAAGAGCTTCGTTCGGAAGTGGATATTGACTTGGAACAGGCAGAGGTACTTTACACGAAAGAAAATGGGTATGTGGTATTAAAGGAGGGTCCTTATTATGCTTTATCCTTTAATGGAGGAGAGGATGTGCAGGGAACAAAAGATCCTTCAGACGTTACTGAGTTGCCGCTTTTGTTTGCACGCTTGATGTCTATGGGGGTTTTGTATCCCAAGCATATCAAAAGAGTTCTTATGGTGGGTTTGGGGACAGGTATGTTGAGCAGTTACTTGCACCACTATTTCCCCGAGGCACACATTACCTGTGTTGATCACAATCCATTGGTTATTGAGGCGGCCAAGGCATATTTTGGGGTGCCAGATACAAGTCGGCATAAACTCGTTCTTGCGGATGGATTGACGTTTTTGAAAGACACCCAAGAAAAGTATGATCTAATCTTCTCTGATGCTTACATGGAATTTATTCCAACCCATATGGCAACTGCTTCCTTTTATGCACTCGCTAAGGAGAAGTTGGCACCAAACGGTGCCTTGGTCCAAAATGCTATTCCCTCCAAGCATCTCAATATTCAGCAAGTGCGGGAGAAGCTGAGTCAAAGTTTTGCACATGTGGATACGTACAATGAAGATGTGGCAGGAAATGCCCTGCTAGGAGAGGATGAAGAAGGGGATAATACAATTCTCATTGCTTATAACGGTCCCAAAATATCCAATAAAAGTTTCAAAAAGAGAGCAATAAGGCTTCAAAAGCAACATGGATTTCGTTATGGTCTGAGAGAGTTGTTGAAATGTTGGATGTAGGTGGGAGAAGCATTTTTACGGAGATGTTATTGTAGAGGGGCAAAGGTGAAATTGAGAAGAACTAAACTTTTCTTTGCAGGGGTTATTATTTTTCTAGGTTGTCATGGGAGTGTCCAGGGACAGTTTGATAAAACTCTTTGTAAGAAACAAAGTAAGGAACTACACTTTGATATTAAAACGCAGGATTCTTTGAGTGGAGATAGGTCAGGAAAAAGCTCTTTTTCGGTTTCAAAAAAAGGAAAATATATAAATTTTTCTTTTGGTGATAATGTCCAGCGAATAAGAAATTCAGAGGATCCCACAGAACTATCACAATTTTCGGCTCGTTTGATGACGCTAGGCCTTTTATATCCAAAAAAATTAGAAAAGATTCTTTTTATCGGTTTAGGAAGTGGGCAAATAAATTCCTACCTTCATCAATTCGCTCCAGAGATAGAGATAACCTGTTTAGAGGTTAAATCTGAGGTCGTTAAGGCTGTGGAGAATTATTTTGGTTTGTCTCCGGATCAGAAAATCGTGACCGAGGATGTGTGGGAACACCTCCAAAATACGAAAGAAAGATACGATATTATAATTTTGGATTTTGACGTAATATCTTCCCTAGGCAAACATTCCGGTGATCTGTCTCTATATAGGCTGATACGAAGTAAATTGGTAACCGGCGGTGTTTTTGTTGGAAATTTTCTCACAAAAATTGATCGTTCTCCCAGTGACATACGAGAAGTCCTTTTGAAGGTTTTCGATCATGTTGATGGATTCAATGTACGGGAAGAGCCTAGTAAATTTGAGGAACAAAGAAGTGATGATGCAATTTTAATTTCATACAACGGCCCTCCTAAAACAGAAGAAATACTTTTAAAGCGAACGTTGGGTCTTCAAAAAAAATATAACTTCCGATACAATATCAGTGAACTTTTTTTGTGTTGGTACTAATGAGGTTAATAATGAAAAATCGCAAAAATGAAGGTGGTTTAGAACGCTATAGCTGCTTTGTTAAGTACTGTTTTATTGTTTTTACTATTGTTACTACTTGTTTTCAGTTGGCAACAGCATCGGATACTGCAAATCCCTTAGCTTGCTATCAACTTTCAAGCCAACCAAAATTCAATCTGAAGAAGGCTGACGTCATTGATGTAATTCAAGGAAAAGATATTTCGGTATATGTTTTAGAAGTTGGTCCCCATATAGGAATGTCATTCGAGAGAAAACATGATATTCAGTCTATGTATAACCCCTTAGATAGTACTGAACTGGCTATGAGTTATGGGCGGATCATGACTCTAGGAGTTCTGTATCCTACGACAAAAGAGATTAAGAAAGTTCTTATGATAGGCCTAGGAGGGGGTAGAATTACCAGTTACTTGAGTCAGTATATGAAAAACACACATTTCACTGGGGTTGAGCTTAGTCCTGAGGTTATAAAGGTTGCTCAGCAGTATTTTGACGTAAAACCTTCAGAAAAAATTAAGATCGTAGAAAGTGAAGGTTGGAAGTTTTTGAAGGGGAGTAAGGAAAAATTTGATTTAATTTTCTTAGACGCATATTGGAAGGAAATTCTTCCTGAACATCTTAAAGGTGAAGCGTTTTATAAAGAAGTGAAGAAGCATCTTGTTTCTGGTGGAGCGGTTGTTCAAAATGTATTCAATAAAAGGTATTTTTTGTCAGAGGCGGAAGATGTAATGACAAAGCTTTTTGATCATGTGGATATTTTTGAGAGGGGACATAATTTTATTTTAATTGGGTATGATGGGCCTCTAAAAACAGAAAGTGAGAAAGTAACACTAGCCGAGACATTGCAGAAAAAATATGACTTTCGATATAACCTTAAGGATTTATTTGAATGTTTTTTCTACGAAAGTATTCCAGACGCGCCGAGGAAGAACTAGCAGTTACTATTCATAAAAGTTTTAAAACAAGTCTTTTGGGTTTATTCCATAATGCAAAGCCAATTTGAGAGTTTTTGCTTTATCTTTCGGAGTTTTCTTTGTATAAATTATATAAAAATTGGTAGTTTCAAGGGAGCTACAGAGTGATCTGTTTTTCGGTACAAAACTTCTTCCCGTATTTTTTCCGTAAAATAGGGGCTATTCCAAAGATCAATTTATGCTGAATGGATCCAATACAAAAACAATTATAGCTCTATGTTTTAAGAGTCTGACAATATTCAATTATTATTTTTTTATTGTCGCTTTCTTGCTGATTCCTGAATATTCTCTCAGCACTCGTATTGGAATTTTTGAGGAGTCAGACGAACCTCCCCCAGGCTTCGAAGCTGTAGATGTTGCTGAAGAGACTAACTATGTGGAAGCCTATTTTTTCGGGAATTTGCTTGGTAGTTCTCTAATGACATACCAAGATAACAAGGTAGTTATTAAAAATCCGGGCCTACTTGTAAAGAAAATGAAAGGGCTTAAAGATCCTGAAGCTGTCCTTAAAGCATTAACAGGAGAAATAGCTGGCAACTCAGAGTTAGCATGTAGTAATGAAAATGCACGACAACCCTGTGGAATTTTAAGTCCCAAAGTAGCTGCAGTTATTTATGACAGATTCAAAAGAGAATTGTCTATTTTTGTTAATGCAGATCTCTTAGACAAAAAAGAACTTGAATTTGATCAACTGCCACGATCAACGAGTAATTTTTCTTTCCTGAATAATGTTTTTGTGAATTCGACAGGGAGTAAACGAGAAAGGAACTATACTGTTAACAATAGAAATGTTTTTGCCTATAAAGAGGCATTTATAGATATTGACTCGAGTTATTTCCTGGATGAAGGTGATACGTCTTTATCTACTGTTGGTGAAAAGCGTTTTCGTTTCAGTACAATTACTGGAAATTTGAATAGATGGAATAAGACATTTCAGATTGGAACTGTGAGAAATGAAGGAAGTAACTTTCTATCATCTCAGCTTCTTATAGGAGGTAAGTTTTTTACCACACTTAATCAACTTACAGACCTAAATAGCGCCCAGTCGACTCCAATAGAGGTTTTCCTAGCTTTACCCGGGGAGGTCCAAGTTTTTAGGGATAAAAAACTTCTGTACGCTCAAAACTATACGGCTGGCAATCAGTTCATCAATACTTCTAGTTTTCCAGCAGGAAATTACGATGTTCAAATCAAAATTATTGACATAAATGGCAACGTAACGGAAACAACACAGGCTTTTGTTAAGACGGAAGTTATTCCTCCATTTGATTATCCATTTTACTATGGGAGTTTTGGATTTATTGAAAATACAGCAAATAGAACTCAAGAGCTGTTTCCTCAGTTTTTTAATGATTTGGTTGGGCAGATGGGGACGGCTGTAAGAGTAGCTAACTCTTGGGCCTTAGCTGAAAATGTTCAGTTGGCTCGGAGTGTTGCTGCATCAGAGTCTAGTGTAATTTTTGTCGATTCTGACATAACGTTAAAGGTTGGTGGGTTAATTACAACAAAGAAAAATTATGGATACTTTTCGGATCTACGTTATAGAGCAAGTTTTTTTTCTGGAGGCGGAAATTTTCTTAGTATGTTTGGTCCAACAAAGGCTCAAAGGAACAAAATAGCTTCTGAATTTGACCCTGTTTCTGGGACGCGTGTAAGATATTCAGCCTTTCTTAATTTGCCTCTATATAAAGGAAATTTTTTGTTCAACACTAGTTATGGAAAATCAGATGTTGGGACAAAGAATAGAGCTTACACTGCCACCTTTAGTTATCCTCTTTACAGGGAAAGTGGCATTTTTGCAAATTGGTTAACAAGCTATAATGTTAGAAATAACGACAGGCTCTATATATTTGGTATAAATGTGAGTTTTTCCCATGATAATTGGAGACACGCGTTTCGGGGGACTTACAATAGGGAGCAAGATATTGAAAATCAGCTTAGTGAACGTGATACACAGGATTATACTTTAAGTTCTGCTTGGACAAAATCTGAATCTGGGCGCTATGATTTGGGAGCAGGAGTGACTGGGAGTCATACTTCAGCGTCTGATTCTTTAAGGCCATCCGTATCATATAGCGATAATTTTGGGCGCTTTCAAAGCAGTGCGTCTTATAGCAAACCTATTTCTGGGGCAATTAGTCGGCAGTTTAGTTTTTCGGGGGACACAAGTTTTATTGCTGCAGAAGAGAAGAGCGGTTTCTCGAACTCTTCCCGTAATACTACGGGGATTTTTGTGGATGTAATATCTTCTGAGGCTGACCAGGAATTTGAAGTGCTCATTAATAACCGCCCTGCTCAAGTTATTAAGTCAGGAACTGCTGCATTCATACAACTGTCACCGTTCAAGACTTATATGGTTTCTATTAACTCCTTAGCGGGTAATCTGTATACGTATAATCCTGAACCAAAGTTTGTCACTTTGTATGAGAGTAATATTCAACCACTTTCGTGGGAAGTGCAAAAAGTGTTTTTGCTTATTTCACAGTTTGTAAGGCCTGATGGAAGTTTTGTCCAATATGCAGGTGTGGAAGGTGGAGTTGATTTAGCCCAAACAGATGAAAATGGGTATATTCAAGTTGAAATTCCTGAGGGGACAGAAAAATTGTTTGTTGAACCCATTGAAGGAGCTTTTTGTGAAGTTAAGGTTGGCGGGTTGGCTCCGGAAGATAACTATGTATATAAGGAGAGTATAGTCTGTGTTCCTACAAAGAAGAGGCCAAAAAGAATTGATAATAAAAGAGAGAATAAATATGAAGGGGAAGTTCTTTTTGAAGAACTTAAGAAGGATGAAACTTCAGAGGGGAAAATAGAAGGTGATATACCTGTTGTTACAGAAGAGGAGATTCAATCACCATCGCAGAAACAGCCAGATCATTTGAATGCTATCGATCCTGGAAAGACTAGTTTTGAGGAAGAGTCCATGGAAGGAGTTCAAGATCAAAAAGAGATGGCAGAAGAGAGTATTCAAGAAGAAGTCGGTGCAGGAGTTTCTTCGCAAGAGAATATTCAGCCTGAAGATAATATCGAGGATCTTGATGGAATTTCTTCAAAATCGAAACCAGTGATTGAAGAATCGGTGCACAGAGAAATACCAATGATTGATATCGATAAAAATATTAATAAAACAACTGAGAACAAGAAAGCAACAAGATTTAGTAAAGAATTAGTTTATCAAGAAGGGAAGCCAGCTATTTCACCAAAACGAGCTAAGCCTATGAATAAGAAGTTTAAGAAAGAACTGGTTCATCAAGAAGGGAAATCAGAAGGAGCTGAAAAGAAGGGTACATCTACAAACAAAAATTTTGAGAAAGAATTAGTTCATCAGGAGGGCAAATTAGTTGATCTAGTAAAACAAGGCAAGGCATCGGGCAGACAGTCTGAAAAAGAACTGGTTTATCAAGTGCGTGATTCTTCAGTGAACAGGGCAAGTGGTCAAGCAGTAAATCCTACTAGAGTGACTAAATCTGTAAAACGCCTAAAGGAGCTGGTATATCATGAGGTAATTCCTGCTGTTGAGAAAGCTATGAACAAAAAATCTACGCAACGCCCTGAAGTCGGTCCGACTAAGAATAAGGTTTACGGAGAGAATAGTCTATTAGGGATAGTTCCTAAAGAAAAAGCCAAAAAAGGTATCAAAACAGGGCCCATCCCAAAAAAGGCTGTGTATTATGAAAAAGGACATCCTGAAAGTCTTGGAGAAAAGACACCTTCCTCGAATAGAAAAGAGCTCGTTTATCGAGAAGTTTCTTTTCTAGAGCGGTAGACATAAGGATTTTATTGTTGTCATTAAATAGAAGAGATGTCTTATTAAGAATTTCCTAATACATCTTCAGGTTTTTTTGTGTTACTATTTACTTGTATTGTTGTTTTAATTATTTGTTTAGTTCAATTTTAATGGTGGTAAATGATTAAGGTTACTATATTATTCTTTTCATTTTTATGTACATTTTGTTTGATAAATGAAGAGGTGTTAGCCAAAAATATAACATACGGTATTTTAGCTCCAGAATTCTCTAAAAGTCAGCATCAGAAGCTTAAGGAGTGCAACCTAACGTGTTCAGTTTACTTGGGGGGAGCGTGTGCTCAAGTGCCTAATTGCAGCTTTTGTTGTGATAGCCAGTATGGCCCAGGGACAGAAATACTTCACAATTTTAGTAGTTGAGCCAAGAGACAGCCCACTGTTATTGGGAAGTAAAATTTTTCATGCAATTCTTGTATAATGTATTAGTTTGTTTGCCCTGCACTTTTTTTATCTAGAGTCTCTGCAACCGTTTCAAAAGAGACAGGACCTGCTTCAGGGATTTCAAAAGTGTAAGTGTTTCCAGCATAGAGGCGTTTGCCAGTTACCCCTGTTTCCACACATTTATCAGCTGAAGTGCATTGTTGGATCTTCCCAAAAAGCAGATTTGTATTGCCGATATTTTTTACGGTAACAGACTTGCCATTCCGAATTGCAGAAATTTTTGCAACTGGTTTTATAGGAGGTATTACTAACTCAACTAAAAAAGCAACATTTACACGTAAAAATAGTCGTTTTTCACCTTGTGAAACTGGTGCTACACGCTTTAGTTGTCCCAAAACGGGCATCACCTTAATTCTGTAGATGCGTTCTTGTTCACCTGGCGGTTTTAAAAGTGAAACACGAATGCTTCTCCTTTGATTCGGTGCAAGGACTAATTTTGGAGGTGTCAGAAGTAAGCCAACTTCCTTTGGATTTCGACTTTCTATGGAACGTTCGTTCGGCATGCCAGGATTCTCAATAAGTTTTAGAGTAGTGCCAACGTATGACTTTTTATCTTTTTGTTGGTTGAAAACTGAAATATCTTGATACGGCTTATCTTTTAATTTGAACTGTGTCCTTAATGGAGAGACGATAATACGTGCACACGCATGATGAACACACAGCGTACACGCTAATGTCATAAAAATTACTTTTGAAAAAAAACTTCGAAGCTGCATCTTATTCTTTATTATTCATCATATATAATCACTGACCACATGATACTATTACCTAAATCCGTTGTCAAACCGTGGATGGAAATTAATTTATTATAAAATTGATATTTGCGTTTAAGGTTCATGTTAAATTTTTATATTTCCTGCTGCAAAATTTAGCTAGAATGTGTTAAAGTATGTGCTAAAATACTAACAGAGACGGGTAACTTTTAAGGATTTGCGGAAAAATGCGTTATAGTGATTGGAAAGGCCTTTGTTTTCAAGACGTGAGGGTGGCTGTTAGGGTTCTTTCAGTGGCACTTTTTCTCTGCTATTTTATTGGTATTTCGTTTTCACAAGCTGGCTCTTCTGGAGGAGGAGGTGGTGGTGGAGGTGGTGGTCCAGGCGGGGGAAGTCCTTCGAAGGTTATTCCAGTGGGTGCCTCGATAGGGCTCCAAATTTTCATTCAAGATTCTAGTATTGATGGACTCACTTTTGATGAAATATTAGATTCAACTGCGGGTGACGTTACGGCTCAGGACAAAATATGTGTCTTTAGCAATGTGAATTTTGGAGGTTTAGCTAGGGCGTACACAGTGACTGTAACGAGTGATAATGGGGAGTACAAGCTGTTGAATGCAGATGCTGCAGCTGCGGCAACGCCTGGTGGGCAGATGGTATATTCGATCCAATTTGCCGATAATGTGAATGGCGCTGGTGCACAACAGGTGCCCGAGGGCGCAACATTGACGGGGTTTCAAGCAACTTCTGTTGGTAAGTGTAGAGGAAACAATCCTGGAAATAATTCTGTTGTTATAGCTACAATTCTGGAGTCGGATTATCAAGCAAAGCTGGCTGGTGACTATCTTGATAATATTACTGTGACAGTTGCCTCGCCGTAGACTTTTCTTTTAAAAAACAATAGCTAATTAGAGTTTTAAGCTAAGCCTAATATAATAATCTTTGAGAATGTGTGTATTCTGAGTTTTAGAATTGAACCATAGAATAAAACTCAACAAAAACAATCGAATGTATTATTTTTGTATGGGTTTAGCATCTGACATCTCTTGTCCCAATGAAAAACAGATCATTTATCTCATTGCAACTCCTTAAATGCTTTAGAAAAATGTACCAAAAATAGTTCGGTTTATTATTTTAATTAATTCAAATAGATATTGTTATGCAATGAAAAAGAAATAATAACTTTAGACTATTTGTGGTAATATTATATTGAGATGTTTGTTTCATTGTGGTTTTAAAGTTTGTGTTTAAAGAGGTGGAGTTATGTCAGGAAAGTTTAGTAGCGTTAAACGTTTAAATGTATTTGCTGCAAGTGCTTTAGGCTTGGGGCTGCTCTTGTCTTCGTCAACAGGCATTAAGTCGGCGTCTGATAGTGATGATATAACTCTGACATTGGCTGTTGGACAACAGATCTTTATACAAGATTCCAGCATTGATAACATAGATTTTGGTACTGTTTCTGAGGTTACAAGCGGTGATTTAGATGGAACAGATGATCTATGTGTTTTTAGCAATGTGAAGTCAGGCACAGGTAATCAAACTAAGGCCTTTAAGCTTACACTTACCACAGCAGAGACGGCAACCTTTCAATTGGAAGAGGACGGTGGAGCCGGCACGATAGCCTACTCTGTGGAATGGATTGATGAAATCGGAGGATCATTTGGTGATGGTGGAAATAGTACTGTAACGTATAACACCGCTGTTGACGATCAAACTGCGACAACCATTGGTCAGTGTCGAGGGTCGGGTGGAAATGACAATACGAAGTTGTTTATCCGAATACTTGAGGCAAACTATACTGAATTAGATGCTGCAACGTACAATGGTACTATTACTGCAGTGGTCGCTCAAGCTACGGGCACCTAATACGGGATAGTAATGGCCTTCCATCATTTCGATCGTATGGAAGAATTAAGGAGAGAGCGTTTGTTTTGTGTAGGTAGTTTTGAGTTCTTAATTTTAGCCTCATCTCAAGGAAAGTTTGTTGAGGCGCTTTAAGTTGATTTTGAAGAGTTGGAGACATAATTATGTTGAGGAAACTTCGTGGTATAGAATCGAGAGTTGTGTTGGGTGCAAGTTTTTTGGCATTTCTGGTGGCTTTTTTTCCTCCCACAGGCCTGAAGACTGCATCGGATAGCGATGACCTCACCTTAACAATCGCGGTCGGGCAACAGATATTTATACAAGATTCCAGCATTGACAATTTGGATTTTGGGACGTTAATTGAGTCTACAACTGGTAATTTAGATCAATCTGACGATCTTTGCGTTTTTAGCAATGTGAAGTCAGGAACAGGTAATCAAACTAAAGCCTTTAAGCTTACACTTACCACAGCAGAGACGGCAACTTTTCAACTGGAAGAATCCGGTGGGTCAGGTACCGTTGCCTATTCTGTGGAATGGATTGATGAAATCGGAGGAGCATTTGGTGATGGTGGAAATAGTGCTGTAACATATAACACCGCTGTCGACGATCAGGCTGCGACGACTATTGGTCAATGCCGAGGATCGGGGGGAACTGACAATTCCAAGCTATTTGTGCGGATAATTGAAGCTAGCTATGAAGCATTGGATTCTGGGACGTACGATGGAACAATCACTGCAGTGGTCGCTCAAGCGACTGGGACGTGATTAGTTTGATAATTTTCATTCATTCGAATATATGAAGTATAAGAGTGGAGGCCATTCTTTTCATTTCTGCTTGGGTGTTTTATTTTCAGTTCCAAGTAGTATATAGTGACGTGGTATGTTTCCGTTTAGCAACAGGTACGTTTGGATATGTTTATTAGCCGGAATGGGTTGCAGTTTATTTTGTTTCTTCTAGCATCCTGTTTTGTTTCGCAATGTGCCCAGGGGAAAGTTGCTATTTTGTCGCAGAATGGGGATGGGACATGGATGGGGACTTTAACTTTTGGGATCAGTGGATCTGGGTACAATGATTTTTGCATATATCAAACAAAAAAAAGCAAAAAAGCTAAATCCAAAGGGCAATACCGTTATTCAGTAACCATATCGAGCGATAACAATTTTAATTTAGTAGAACCTGTTTCTGGGGAAAAGATCCCTTATCGAGTTTACTTTACCGATAAGGCCTCAGACGTTGGTCGGCGTGAAGTATCTAACCGTGTTCCTATTAATAAACTGACAACTTCGATTTCAAAGGAGAAGAAATGCAAAGAGAATGCTCGATTGCGTGTGATAGCCCCTTCTAAGGGATTTGAGCTAGCTTTGTCTGGGAGGTACTCGGACCACTTAACGGTCACTGTAGATTCTGATGAGTAAGCTTGTAGTAATTCATAGACACATCTTTACTTGCGTAATGATGTGTCAGATAGCAACTTCTAGCGGTGCTTTACTTACATATTTATCCCATTTATCGCCATGCAACCCCACAAACCCCATTCCATGGACAATGATAGCCTGATATAGTGTTTTGGAGCTTATAGGGGGAGATATGGTGAAAACACGGCTATTTTATGAAATTATGTTGCTGGTTTTAGTGCTGGTGTGGCCTGTGGCAGGATTTGGAGCCGATTTTGGCCCTGTTTCTGGGGAAATTTGCCAGAATCTATATAATCAGCCCCCAGCGGATCCAAAGCTGGCTAATTTGGTTGAATATCGCGCCTCTTCTCAGAATCCAGTCTATGTTCTTGAACAAAATCAATATCTTATTATGTCATTCGGGGCTGTGCATGACCTTCAATCCATGTATAATCCCAAAGATGAATTGGAGGTTCCTCTTGTTTATCAAAGGATTATGAGCATTGGGGCTGCCTATCCAAAAAATTTGAAGAAGGTGCTTATGCTGGGCTTGGGGGGAGGCCGTCTGACCCAGTATCTGCGTCAGTATCTGAAAAGAGCTGAATTTACAGTTGTGGAACTAGATCCAGCTGTTATTAGCGTGGCCAAGGCGCATTTTGGGGTTCAGGAAAAGGATAAGCATCTTAAAATTGTCCAGGCTGATGCATGGGAGTATCTTAAAGATTCTAAAGACAAATTTGATCTCATTCTCGTGGATGTTTGTGTGAGTGACACAGTTCCTCCACAGGTCAAGTCGGCAGATTTCTATAAAGAGGTAAAAGCCCATTTGGCAAAAGGCGGGACCGCTGTTCAAAATGTTTCCCTAAAGCACTATTATTTGGGGGAAGCTGAGGCGGCTATGAGAGAAGCTTTTGGCGGCTTTGATTCCTTTGAAACCGATATGAACTTTATCCTTGTGGCTCCAGAAATGATCACGAAACATTCAGGTGTTCTTTCCTATCGTGCCAAGAGTCGTCAAAAGAAGTATTCTTTTCGATATCCTTTGGGCGAATTACTAGGGTGCTTTCATCGGAAAGAACCCATTTCCGACTAATGTAAAGTCTGACTTTACATTAGTCGGATTTCCATAAAGATTGACTGTGGAAATGGGCTCGGGGAGGGAGCCTGTTTTGCCAAAGTCTCCCCACCCCGTTACACCATTAAATTAAAAAACAAAATGAACAAATAATATTGTATAATAGAATTAAATATAAAATTTTACTGTGGTGGTCATGTTGAATAAATATTTAAGTATTATTACTTTATCTATTGTTTTATGTGCATTTTCTGAGGCGCAGGCGTCGGGGGTGAATGGCTCTTTTCAAGTATCTGCGACTGTTTCGGCTTCTTGTTCTGTATCAACTAATGATCTAAATTTTGGAAATTATAATAGCGGTCAAAATGGCGATTTGGATGCGACGGGACAGCTGGGAGTAGCCTGTACCAACGATACTTCCTATACAATTGATGTGGGAACGGGATTATATGGGAACGGATCTAGCAGGAAATTGAAGAGTGGCAATTCGGCGACGGCATCACTGAACTACCAAATTTATAAAGACGCAGGCAGAAATAGTGTCTGGGGCGAAGGATCAGGCGGAGCCAGTAAAGTAGCAACCGGAACGGGCGGACAACAAAGCCACGCTATGTATGGTCGGATTCCCGCGGGACAATCGGGAATGCCCACTGGTGCGTATTCAGATCATGTAATCGTCGAGGTAACATTTTGATTTATAATAGTTTTTTCAGAATGTTCTCAAATTATCTAAAATTTTAAAAAAATTTTGGTTTGTTAACCTTTTGTTAACCTTTTCACTCTAACATTAAAGATAGAGGCAAATTCTCTGACGAGAATATTGACGCATCTTACTGTTAACAAAGGAAATACAGGAGGACATTGGCAATGAAACTAAAAATGACAAGCATAGCCTTGATTCTTGTGGGAGCGCTCGTCATGGGGACTGCAAAGGCTGATTCTTCAAATGATTCTTTTCAGGTACTCGCAACTGTTGTGGCAAGCTGCACGGTGACGAGCAATGATTTGAACTTTGGCACCTATGAGGTATCGGGGATTCATGCCTCCAGTAACTTAAATGCAACCGGCAGCCTGGATGTGAATTGTACGCAAAATATTGCCTATGACATCGGTATGGATAATGGTTTGTATTATGGGGCTGGGGGTCGTCAGATGGAGAGTTTGACTGGAACAGATAAACTTTCTTATCAGATTTATAGAGATTCTTCTCGGTCTAGCCAGTGGGGGGCCGTTATTGGATCAAATACAGAGTCCGATATTGGTACGGGCATTATTCAGTCTCATACTCTATATGGTACTATTCCAGGTGGTCAAAGTGCTGCTGTTGATGATTATTCGGATACGATTGTGGTTTCTGTGACTTTTTAACTTTTTAACCGGCATACCTTCCAATTCCGCCTTCTTCCCCTGTGGACGAAGGCGGTTTTTTATACGATAATGCAAAAATAATGCTATAAAAACAGGGATGTTTGTCGTTGCCAGCCACTACACCAAAAATCTTTTTTAGACTCATTTTTGTTGTAAGTTTGCTTGTGCTTTGGGCAAAACCATCTTTTTCAAATCCCTCTCCAGCCGAAATGCAGGAGTTTTTACTTGAGACATCGGTTAACCACTCTAAACAGCCTGGTGTTGCTCTCTTTCTGATGGATAGCGAACAGCATCTCTGGGCGGATAAGGACGAGATACTGAAATGGCGACTAAAATTGCCAGAAGGCGTCTCCCCAGTTCAGTATCAGGGGAAAGAGTACTATGCCTTAGATTGGTATGAAGGCAGCAAATATGAGCTGGACTACGGTGCCATGCATGTATTTATTACGTTGCCGCCAAGGCATTTTCCTGAAACAGTTCTAAGCGATCTTCCCGAAAAGGTATTTGCCAAACTACCCGAAGATGTGGGTGGCTTTTTGAATTATGATTTTACAGGGACGCGCACGGGGACGCAGGCAAAAACCCGGGGTACGGGTGTAACAGAGCTGGGTGTCTTTCTTCCCTATGGCGTGGTGACCAATGATATTCTTTATAAAAATATTGGAGGCAATTTTAAACCCATAAGATTAGAGAGCACCTGGACCGTTGATAATCCAGAAACGCCCAGTCGGTGGCAATTTGGAGATGCGACTGCTCGGCCCTCACCGTGGGGGGGCTCAGTCCTTTTTGGCGGTGTTAAATGGGGGACGGAATATGACATTCGGCCGGATATTGTAAAATTTCCTGTCCCAAGCTATCGAGGAAAAGCAGCTCTTCCCAGCAATGTGGAAGTGTTCATAAACGAATCAACTCGATTACGAAAGGAAGTGGAAAGCGGCCCCTTTTTGATCGAAGATTTGCCCGTTATATCTGGGGAAGGGGACATAAAAATCGTAACGACGGATCTATTAGGGCGGCGGCAAGAGGTAATTATGCCCTACTATACATCCCAGGAACTTTTGAAGCCTGGTTTGGAAGATATGTCCGTCTCGGTGGGTGTGATCCGCAGTGATTTCGGCATTGCGAGCAACCAATATACAGAGCCCATGGCCTCAGGAGATTACAGGCTTGGGATTACGGATGATTTTACCTATGGTCTGCATACGGATATTTTAAAGAAGAGTCAGTCAGGGGGGCTTACCCTTGAGTATCTTCTCTTAAATTACGCTATTTTGTCCAGTTCCTATGCCGTTAGCCGAGATACACGAGGGCCAGGGAGGCTGCTTTCCTTTGAGTTTTTGAGGCAGGGTAAATTCACCTACGGTGGGAGAGGAACCTTTACGTCGCGTGATTTTTCCAGTGCAAGCACTCTTTTGACTTCTGTTGCCCCTAGTTTTACGGGGCAGGTTTCCACAGGCTATACATTCGAAGATTTTGGGTCGTTAAACTTATCCTATACGTTGCAAAACCGGCGCTTGGAAGACTCAACAAAGTTTTTGACGCTAAGCTATACGAAAAATATTACGAATGGTCTTAACTTTAGAACCAGTACGCTTATGAATCTTGTGGACAAAAAGCAAAATCAGATAACCTTTTCTCTCGTTTGGACACTGGACTCCGATCATGTCTTGGCATCAAGTTATATCCATCGTAAGAATCAAGAAGATCAAAAAGTGACTCGATTCCGGAAGCGTCTCCCCACAGGCACTGGCTTTGGATACAATATTTTGGCCCGGAAAGATGATAATAACTTTTATGAAGCAGGGCTAGATTACCAAAACAATTATGGGAAATATCGTTTTATTGGATCTCGCTTTAAGGCCAATGATAGTTATCAATTAGAGGCTTCTGGTGGGATAATCCATTATGGTGGAACAACGATTATGGCACGGCACGTGGATCAAGGATTTGCGCTTGTCGAAGTGCCAGACATGAAAGATGTGCGTGTCTATAGTAATAATCAGCTTGTTGGAACCACAAACTCTGATGGGAAGCTATTAATCCCCAATTTACGAGCCCATCAGAAAAACAAAGTATATTTAGAAACAAAAGACTTGCCTCTGGATGCTCAACTGCTAGATGAGCCAGAGCTTATCTTTGTTCCTTATTTCCGCAGTGGTGTTCGCGCTCGATTCGATGTGAAACGATCAAAGAGTGCAACGGCTCAGATCATGATGGATTCTGGCGAACCTGTTCCGACAGGGGCATCTGTTAAATTAGAGGATCATGCACAGTCGTACCCCGTGGCATATGACGGAGAAGTTTTCTTGACGGATCTGAAAGTGGGGACTTGGAAAGGTGAGGCACAGTGGAAAGGCAACCGTTGTTCGTTCACGATCCAACTGGATAAGACCGATGATCCCATGCCTTATTTGGGGGCAATAGGGTGTAAGCATCGCCTTACGAAGGAACAGAAAGCTATTCCAGTTTTAAAGAAAGACGATGAAGCCGAAGCTGAAAAAGCTTCCAAAGATGATTCTGTAGATGGATCTAAGGGAGCTCAATCCCAGTCAGGTGAGAGTAAATTGCCAGCAGTTCAAGAACAAAAGTTGACGGACGAAACGGGGCCTCAAGATGAGTAACTTTGTTTTTAGGTTGAAGAGGATGTTCAACTGGAGTGATTTCTATTATTATGGGTACAATGGGGGATGTGAGTGTGTTCATGAAGAATATAAATGAAAAAAAGAATCTGCATAAAACCTACATATGGTTGATCTGTATTTGTGCCATGTTTTTTGTCAGTCAAAATGCGCAGGCGAAATGTAATGGGGAGACTTGTACATGTGACGTGACAGCAGACTCCTTTTCTTTCGGAGAATATACCCCATTTGAAAATCATTCCGTGGATTCGACCAGCACCATAAAAGTGACTTGTAGTGCCTCTGACTCTTTTAGGGCTCGGTATGTTATTTCTCTTATGACGGGCAATTCTGGCTCCTATCGGGTTCGAAAAATGAGCAGTGGCAGATCCTTTCTCCAATACAACCTCTACACAGGGCCTTCTCATCGCGTTGTGTGGGGAAATGGGAGTCAGGGCTCCAAAAGGGTTACGGGCAGAAGTTCCGGGTCTCGGGCAGTGACCAAGGAATTTACCTTGTATGGTCGAATCCCTTCGAACCAGAATGTGCCGGTTGGGTTTTACTCTGATACCATCGTCGTGGGGATAGATTTCTAGTTTCTAGAGAGCGGGAAAGGCCAAATCTATTATCTTATGTTTGGCCTCTTGTTTTGCCTCTGGGCCCTTTGATCGCTAAAAACTCTATACTGTCATCTCACGTTCCGACATTCGATAAATCCGATGCAAAAAGTTCCCACTCCGGCATCAGTTATCCGTTCCTACGAAACCTTTCTCAAAGCCCGCTTCTCAAACACATGTACGATTTTTTCGCCATTCCAGTGATAAGACAGGTGGCGTTCTTGGCGGCAATTGCTTAGGACAGCAGCTTTAAAGGTTGCGGTACACAGGCCATCAGGTTGGCGAACGCTTTTGTACGTTAGGCCATTGGAATCTTCAGACTTTAGACGAAGGGCGAGTGCTTGGGAATTTCCATAGTTGGTAGGGTGGTAAACATCAGATACATCCTCATTCAGGGTCCTGAGATCATGAAAGTCCCCCACTAGGTCTGCAACCAAGACGCGCATATCAATGAACATGGCCCCTTCCCCGGTTGCTCGGAGAAAGTTTTCCCGATGATAAGTGGTCTCGGCAATGGCGGTTTGCAGGTCGAAGGCCGCATAATACACGCCCCAAGAGCCATCACTAAAGCGGCTGCCACGCCTATTCTTGTGGGTAAAAGCTGCGGAGATATAGTTTGACGCAGGCTTTGTTCCGGCCGCATCTTTCCAGGCGGGGGCGCCACTGCGCAGCCGATCGTTGGTCATGCTTTCAATTTCGGCGAGGGCTCGGTGATTTTGTGGCCCGGCAATGCGTTCGAAAGGATTTACCGGGGGATACCGGCTGGGAATAATGCGCCAACAGGGAAGCCAGCGTATGGCACTTTTGGGTATCTTCATGACCAGCCTCCGCGCTGGGCATCCAAATACTGGCGTACTTCAAATAGATCAACCACATTACCAGATAGCATCCGATCTAGGGCAGACTTCTCGTCAAAAGCCGTATTGCTTTTATGGATCCATTCATCGGCAATGCTAGGGTTGGGGAATAGAATCTGGAGGGCTTTGTAAATGCCTAAGATATAGGAAATCCGCTCTAGTGTATCTTTGGACAAAAGGCCATTTTTCTCTTTTTTCCATTTGAAAAAGGTGGAGCGGGATTCTAGGCCCAACAAATTCATTTGTTGCTCAGTATCAAGGTGCCAAAGATTTGCAATGTTGAAAAATGCATCCAAGGCAGGGCGCGCCAAATCGCGACGATTAATCTCTTGTGAGGTACTTGTATCAACCATTTCCCTGATCCCTTTGCGGTTGTTTATGGATAGTCTATATATAAAATTTATCTAAAATTTTATCCATATTTGGACTTTTGTCAAGGGGGAGGATAGAAGACGGTTGACGTCCTAATTTTTACATAATAAATCTATCCATAGAGTTAAACGGAAATATTATATATATGGAGAGTTTCCAGATGAGCAGAATATCCAGTTTTTTCAGCAAGCCTTTGTTGGTTTTGGCGTTTATATTTGTTGGTACGACAGTTACTGAGGCATCTAGTAAAGTATTTGGGATGGAGGGGGCTACCTATTCTATGGTAGATAATTCAGAGTTTGAAGAAGACGGGAAAATGTATGCAGTGGTGCGGGCAACAGTTCAGAGTCAGTCGGAAGAGGAAGATTTCACTCAAGAGAAAGAGTTTGAGGTACGAGGATCCCACTCAAAGTATGCGTATCATGATGGTGAATTATATGCGACTGATGTTTTCAGTGTGAGTAGATTTATGCTCAACGAGGAAAGAACTCCTTTAGCTTCCCATATATTTAACCGTACGGAACAATATGGCTATGAGGCTTTAGGAGAAACCACTCTTAGAACAGCCTTGGAAGATGGTTGGGAGGCCGTTTTTAAAGGAACGCGCTTCCAAAGGCCTTTTGAGGGTGGTGAGTTTGTTCTTGAAGATGAGCAGCAGAATGATGAGCGTGTGAGAGAACAAAGGACAAAGGAAGCGAGTCTGAATTTTTCAATTTGTGTGCGGGAGTGGGATGAATTTTCAGGTTTTAAGAAAAAAAAGCGCCATTCCCTGAAGCAGTATGATGGTTACAAAGTTTCAAAAGTGACGGAGCATCGGATCCCTGGAGAAACAGAAATTAGTCGGACTGAAACTAAGGAATTAGAGCCAGGGGGAATATATACCACGACGACAGAGGCCCCTGAGTGTGCATCGGGACAAAAATTACGAGAGCTTAATCCTCTGTAAGTCTTAAGCCGGTGGGATCTAGAGGCACTTGGTATATCCTTCAGGCTTCCGGAAACAAGTTCAAGAAACGGAGGGCAGCAATGGTCAAAGCCATTAATCTGACCTCCGATTTGAGGCTGTTCTCTGCCCCTTGAGATATCTTACTCAACCGTGATCGTTGTTGTGTATTCGTCCTCTTTAAGGAGCCCGGTCAGCTTGATTTCATTGCCTGTAAGGTCTTTATCTAGGCTTATTTTCCAGGTGTGACGTTGTTCTGGAAGCACGTAGCTGAACGTAGATTCCTTTTTGCTAATTGGCTTATCAGCGGTATCTTTTAGCTGTAAGTCTGCGACACGGATATGGTTTTCTCCTGCGTTGTGGAGATCCACTTGCACCGTTTTGCTATCTAGGCGCTTTGCTTTCCAAATAGGTTTCATCTCCGTTTCATTTTTCGGATGTACGAATACGGGAATACTCATAACCAATTGGACCTGGAGCTTTCCCTGTCGAGCCTTCGCCTGAGCCGCTGTTGTGACTTCGGGGATGATTTCCGTGATAAACAGGCGATATGCTTTTTCCCGTTTTTCATCGGGGGCATTTCTAAGGGCGACCCGAATGGTCTGGCTCTTTTTTCCTTTTACGGGAAAGATAGGAGGGCTTACGACCATGTCTCGGCTCAATTCATATAAATCTTCACCGTCCTTTTGGTCCCAAGATTTTAGTTGGACCTGAAGCTGTCCACTTTCATCATTTAAGTTCCTGAGAAGGAGCTTTGTCACCGTGTCTTGAGGGGACAAATGGAGGCGGATAGGATTTAAATGATAGCTTCCTGTCGCAAATACCTTTGATGGATTGGACAGAAGTAAGCAGCTAAAGAAAGCGAGTAGGATTTTGTTTTTATGTTTCATTTTAGTATGTCACCGTAACTGTTATTACATCACTATACGTATCGTTATCAATCACTTGCCCTGACAGGACGGCACCGTAGACTGTAATAGTCTCGTTGGTGCCCGAAGAGGTCCCTGATTTCGTATCGGAGCCGGGAGAATTTCCCCAGTTGATGCTTCGAGACGAATTTTGGAATAACTTATAATTTAAGGTATCCGACCCGTTGGCGGCTTTCATCTTTCGCGTCGTCGTTGTTCCACCAGAAGTCGTTCCTTGGTTCAAACCGACGTCATACGTTGTCCCAACGGTACAAGTGAGTTGAATATTTGAGCTAGAGTTCAGATTATTGGTAGCGTTGACGCCAATTGGGTCGTAACTGCCAAAGCTCAAATCGTTGGCGGTGACCTGACAGGACTCCGCAACAGAGGCTGAAACTTGGAATGTGGTTCTATCTGATTCTCCCGAGTCGCCGGCGTCTTCTCCCCCTGAAGAACCAGCGAATGCTCCTGTTGCATAAAAAAGGCCAAATGCTACAGCAGTCGCTTTAGAAATTGCTATTTTCATTGTTGATACTTTCTCATTTTTTTCTTTTCAGTATGTCATGATATAAAAATTAGGTATAGCAATTTTGAAATAAATACATTTTTTACTTTTAAATCAATGATAAAAGTTAATTTGGTCCCTGTATTTTTTTTAATAGCCAAAATGTCCTTGGCGGAGGACGTATTTAATAACTCGGACGGTATGGTCGTCTAACCCACTGTTAAAATCTAGATTAAGGTGTTGTAAGCTCCGATTAAAAACTATCCCATTTGTGTTTAGTTTTGTACTGGGGCCTTCCTCATCTGTTCTCGATTCATTTTTGCCCTCTTCTTTTTTACCCTCTTCGTTTTCGTCCTTAAAAGCTGAAACATCAACAAGTCCTAAGGTAAGCATGGTAAACCACCCCTGATTATTAATAGAATTATGAGAGAGGTCAACGTCCTTCAAAACAGAATTCTTTCTAAATAATCTGGCTAGGCAAGAACAATCTCGAACATCAATTCGATTATCTTTCAAATTCAAAATGGAGACAGTTTCATGATTTTCGAGTGAGTCGACAAGCGTTGTCAACAGTTGGCCATTAACGCTATTTGAGGAGAGGTCGAGTAGGCTAAGTTTACTACGTTTAACGGCGGGACTAAGTTTTTCAATGGCAGGTTGATTAAGTCTCGAGCTAGCAAGATAAAGCTTAGTCAAATTTCCATCACCCAAAACGAGCAATCTGGCTATGCTTTTTATACCTGCTTCTCCAAAAACGTTATCACTGGCGTCCAATGAAATAAGGTTATTGGCATCGTATAGAATAGTTTCAATTCTATCGTCGGAAATACCGCAGCGTGAAATACTCAAATGGGTTAAGTGAGAGTGTTTTCTAAGTTGTTGTCCAAGTGTTTCAGCCTCTGTATCTGATAATTGTCGTCCAGAAAGATTTAATTCAGTGATGAATTTGCTGCTTAAGACTCTTTCAAGTTGAACAGAAAAATCCCCATCGATTTCATAACTTGGATCGGCAAATTCGACGGGGAATCCATTCTCAAATGCGAACTTTCTGGCCAGGGCAAGAAGCTTATCCTGAGGAGTAGAGTCATCGGTAAGCCTAAGTTCCTTGGGGAGGTATATATGATTTTTTCCATCTAATTTTGGGTATTTTCTTTTTGTTTGTGGTTTTGAAGCCATTTCCCTCAGTTGTTCTAGTTCTTGGGCCTCATGAACAACTTGCACCAGATCTAAATCCTGGTCTGTAGGAGTGGCTCGTGAATTGGAGGTCGAGCTTTTTACTGGAGCTAAGGCACCTGGAAAACCAAGAATATAGTCTTTGAGGACTGGATCGAGAGTTTGAATGCCGGGTTCGGTAGCAAAGCGGGTTAAAAGTTTTTCAAGAATCAAAATTCCTAAACTAGCAGCATACGTGCCCTTCAATGCAGCAGCAAAAAAAACGTCGTTTGCCTCCTTAAAAGCGGAGATCAAGGCAATCGGACTACGCTTTCGGAGAGAAAGTTCTGTACTCAAAGTACACCTTACACGCATCTCAGGAACTTCTATTTCAATGCCTGGATATAAACCCTGTACATGATCTACTGTTTTTTGTGACCTTGTATCAAGTTCGTCCTTTGATGGTGTCATAAGAGCTGCAATGTTTCCTAGTAGATTGCTTCGGAAACAGGAGACTGTGTCAGAATCTAATCGGCACCCCTCATCTGTTGGACTGTAGATGGCTGCGAACTTCTCATTGACTGGGCACAACATAGCACCACCGCGTTCAGGTTGTCCGAAAAGCCCAGACCTATGTCCCTTGAAAATAGGGATTTGATTTTGATTTATTTTAGCAAGAACGATCCCGCGAACATAAATGTGTAATTCAGGATGTTTTACGAATCTACTGAGGTCTTTATAGGAATAGGGTGAATCAGGGGCGATAGAAAAAGAGCTACCTCGGCTGGTTGATGGAGTGTTGTCTCTTGTGACGTGCTGGGGTATGGCGTTTGCATCGGTAGGTGATGCACTGTTGGATTTTACTTTCTCTTCTTCTTTGGGCGGAGGGGGGGGCACTACGAAGGAAGAAACATTAGATAGCGATTCTTTGAGTGCCGATTCATCTGCAGCTTCATTCAGTTTATTTCGAAGATTCTGTGCGATAGTTAGCATTTCCTCGTCAGAGTGCTTAACAAAAATACTGCTATCTGTTGGACTACCTGTTGAATTAATCAGCTTATTTATGAGGGGGTAGGATCCCTCTGAACCTGCAATTACGACAAAATCAGCGTGAATTCTTTTGGTGGGCTCTCCTGCTAAGACCATGTATCCAGTTGGTGTTTCTCCATCAGGATAAGTAGCATATTTGATTATTCCAGTTACTTCATGATTGGTGTACGTCTCAATATTCTTTCTTTTCAGAAGGTTAAGTAGATATGACCCTACTAACATAGGGTTCATCCCCTTTTCCTTTGTCAAGATCCCTCCCAGGAATTGAGGAAATCTTTCGTCTTCTTCTAATTCTTCAAAAAGGGCACTAGGAAGTCCCAGGAATTGATTGCCTGTTTCTTCATCGCTGTCAAAATGTTTTCGAAGTTCAGCAAAAAGTTCTGAATACTGTTCTTGACGTCTCTCATAATTTTCTCTGACTTGTTCTAATGTTAGTTCTTCTTCTGACTCCAACTTTTCTTGTTTTAACTTTGAAACAAGAAAGGCTAGACGTGGTAAGTTTGCGAAAATGTATTCTGGAAGCATTTGTAAAAATAGCAAGCTTGAGTACATACAGGACTCGGAAGTGTGCTCATGGGTAGAGTATTCTCCTCCAGAGTGAAGTCTGATAGCGAGGATACTAGCACCAGAAAATAACCGCTCATTTTTCTCTACTATGATGACATTAAGTCCAAAACTACGGCACAATATTGCTGCGGGGAGAGACGAATATCCTGATCCAACAAACACAATAGTTGGCATGTTTTTGGCAAGAGAAGGAGTGACAGCTCTTGAGGCGGGATTTTCTAATTTAGTTTTACACGTGACGTACATCCCCTCCAAAAAGAGAGGGGCTCTTGTGTGGTTTTCGTTAGTGGCTTGAGTAAACCACTCCACTGCTTCCAAGTTATTGCCAGCATTCAGGGCTTTCACGCCGTTAAGGAAAAATTGATTTGCATTCCATTTTCTATCTTCAATACTACTAGTTGATGAGGGAGGTAGGGGGTGACCATGTGAATCAGTTTTGAAGCTCACCTCCCCCAGGCTACTGGTAGACACTCCTCTTTCTCTAGTAGTATTCCACTGATCCTCGTTTACAGGTTCGTCCGTTGTTGGATAGATCGAAATTTTTTTGGATGTGAATCGTTTAATACTAATAATAGGTGATCCGGGGGAAGTGTCTTCATCTCCCTCTACTGCCCACACAAGGCTAGGGGCGCTTACAAAACAAGCTATACAGAATATGGTTGCGAACTTTTTATAACTTAAGAAAATCGATTTCATTAAAGCACCAAGCTTCACATAAATACATTTTATTTGTATAATGATGATGTATATATGAAATTCAATGAAAAGAAAATGCATAAAATTCAATTGGTTTTTTGAATGTTGCTACAATATAATGTGAGTCTGGGCTTGGTTGTGCATAAATAAATTTAATGCATTGTTAAGTGTATGTCCAAGTGGCTAAAAAACTCACTTCCAACTTTCTGAAGCTTTAAATACATTCTTTCGAGGATTCGCGGCGATACTGCGATTCTTGTCTTTGTTCAGACTTTTCTGCGCGAGGATGTGAAGAATTTAGACGTTAAAGCGGAAGTGGAAGACATCGCCGTCTTGGACGAGATAGTCTTTTCCCTCTAGGCGGAGCTTGCCCGCTTCTTTGGCACCTTGCTCTCCTTTGAGAGATAAGAAATCGTTATAGGCGATGGTTTCTGCGCGAATAAACCCTTTTTCAAAGTCCGTGTGAATACAGCCAGCGGCTCCGGGTGCCTTTGAACCCTTTTGGACAGTCCAAGCCCTAGCTTCCTTGGGACCTATGGTAAAGAAGGTAATGAGACTTAGCAGAGAATAGCCCTCTCGGATGACTTGGGAAAGCCCTGTTTCTTTGAGATCAAGGGATTCAAGATATTCTTGTCGATCTTCCGTTGAAAGCTCAGCCGCTTCTGCCTCAATGGCGGCAGAGATAATGGCTGTTCTGGCTCCTACTTTTTTGGCATGTTCCGCAACCTTTTGGCTGTGTTCATTTCCAGTACTGGCTTCCTCTTCGTTCACATTACAAACGTAGAGAATGGGTTTTAATGTCAGCAAATTTAATTGATTCAAAAAGGGCTCTTCATCGGGTGATACATCCAATAGGCGAGCAGGTTTTCCATCCTTCAAAAGTTCGAGGGCTCTTAAAATTAGGGCATGGAGCGCTTTTGCTTCAATAGCTTCCTTTCCCTGGGAGCGGGTTTTCTTTAAAACAGAAGCTTCTTGGCGCTCTAGGCTTTCCATATCGGATAGCATAAGTTCCGTTTCTATAATTTCAATATCACGAACGGGGTCGAGGGATCCTTCCACGTGGGAGATATCATTGTTCTCAAAACATCTGACAATTTCAATCAGGGCGTCCACTTCTCGAATGTTAGCCAAAAACTGGTTGCCGAGACCTTCTCCTTTGCTGGCGCCCCGCACAAGGCCGGCAATATCCACAAATTCCAGTTGGGTTGGGATGGTTTTCGCTGATTTAGCTATGTCTGACAATGTGTTTAATCGAAGGTCGGGGACCCCGACGCGGCCCACATTAGGCTCAATGGTACAAAAAGGATAGTTCGCGGCTTCCGCTGATGCCGTGGATGTTAGAGCATTAAAGAGGGTCGATTTCCCAACATTAGGGAGCCCAACGATGCCACAATTAAATCCCATGTGAGTCTCCTATAGGGGAAGGGGTTGAGGACGGTTCTTTTGTTTTTTCTTTTGGGGGCGACATTTTAAGGGCTACATGGGTGCTCAGCCGGTCAGAATCTCCCTCCAGCCAGAATTTAATGCCCTCTGAAATGGCCAAACATAGGGTCCCAATCCAAGTGTTATCAGCTTTTGCAAAGTCTTTTAGGACGTATGAGTGGACAAGGGCTCGATCTCCGGGGTGCCCGATCCCCATTCGAAGTCGCCAATAATCGGGACCAAGATGAGCGGAAACGCTTTTAAGGCCGTTATGGCCGGCAGAGCCACCACCCTTTTTGAGGCGGATTTTACCGGGATCAAGATCCAACTCGTCGTGAATGACAAGGATGCGTTCGGGAGGAATTTTATAAAAGCTTGCCAAGGGCAGAACAGAGTCCCCAGATAGGTTCATAAATGTTTCTGGTTTAAGGAGGAGAACGTGCTTTCCATGGATGATTCCTTCCGAATAGAGGCCGTTAAACTTCTTTCGGAAAGGCGGAAAGTGATGAGCCTCTGCAATATGATCTACGCAAATAAATCCAATATTGTGCCTGTTGGCTACATACTTTGGCCCCGGATTCCCGAGGCCAACAATTAGAAAGATGGTTGCGGCTGTCAAAGCGGGGCCCACTGAGAAGGCTATTCGCCTTCTTTTTCTTTCTTGTCCTCAGCGTCTTTCTCGTCCTTACCTTCAGCAGCCTCAACACCTTCAGCGCCTTCTTCTGCAGCAGCTTCAGCGGCAGCTGCTTCTTCAGCTTCTTCTTCGGCGGTTGCAATGGTTGGAGCAACGATGGTGGCAAGGGTATTATCCCTTTCTGCATGGGTTGCTTTAACTTTAGGAGGCAGTTCAATGGCATCCAAATGGAAAGCATGTCCAATATCAAAGCCTTCCAGATCGATGGTGATGCCTTCTGGAATGGTATCGGCAGGACATGTAATTTCTAGCTCATGAAGGACGATATTAAGAACACCACCTCTTTTGAGGCCAGGGGACTTATCTTCATTCGTGAAATGCACAGGGATAAAGAGGCTAATTTCTTTATCTTTACTGACTTGGAGGAGATCCAAGTGAACAGGTTGATCCGTTACGGGATGTAACTGGAGTTCCTTAACAAGAGCACGGTGCTTTTTGTCGCCAACCGTGACTTCAAACAATCTAGAAAAGAAAGCAGGATCATGCATCTCTATTGATAGCTTTTTCTTGTCTAAACAAAAACTGATTGGGGTAATATCAGAACCGTACAAGACTCCGGGGATGAGCCCTTCTCGCCTTAAAGCACGGGCAGATCCTGTGCCACTCTCTGAACGCTCTTTTAATTTTAGAGCTGCCATTGCCGTCATTTGTCTATCTCCTCATCCACTAAATATCATTCAAACAAACAGGAAACCGATCGTTCCTCACTAATCCGTCCAATAGCATCTGCCATCAAAGGCGCAACTGTGAGCTGTCTCACCTTCGTTTCGGCGGTTACAGCTTCCGTTGCACGTATGCTGTCCGTAATGACCAATGACTCTAGAGGGGACTTGCGAACTTTCTCTAGAGCTCCGTCTGACAGCACTCCGTGTGTGGAGTAGGCAGAGACGCTACGCGCTCCTGAATCCGTCAACGCTTGTGCAGCTTTACACAAGGTTCCGGCAGAATCTACAATGTCATCAACAAGAATACAACGTTTATCTTTAATATTTCCGATAATATTCATAACGTCGGAAGTGCCCGGCTGCTCTCGCCTTTTATCAATAATGGCCAGATTGCAGTTTAGTCGTGTGGCAATCTCTCGAGCACGGGCAATACCGCCAATGTCAGGAGATACAATTGTGATGTCGTTGTCTGGGTATTGTTCTACTATATCGCGGTAGAAAACGGGGGCGGCATGTAAGTTGTCCACCTGAATGTCAAAAAAGCCTTGAATTTGATCCGTGTGAAGATCCAGAGTTAGAACACGGTTTGCTCCAGCCGTTGTGATGAGATTAGCGACAAGTTTTGCTGAAATGGGTGTTCGGGGGCCCGATTTTCGTCTTGGCGTGCGTATCCGAAATAGGGCATCACAGCGGTAATGCGGCGGGCAGAACCTCTTTTGAGAGCATCGATGATAATCAAAAGCTCCATCAAGTGATCGTTGGTGGGGTAGGAGGTAGATTGAATCAAGAAAACATCATCTCCTCGGACGCTTTCTTGTATTTCGACAAAAATTTCCTTATCGGCAAAACGTCGAATGATGGCCTTTGAAATTGGGACTGACAAATGGGTCGCGATGTCATTCGCGAGGGGGATATTACTATTTCCGGCAAGGAGCTTCATGGCATTTTTCTTGATCGTTACAACTTGCCTTCTTTAGCACTTCTGATGGAATTTGTAAAATAGTAACCATATTTATTAACTTTTTGTAAAATTGGGGAAGTTTCCTATTTTCAATTTTGTAAAAAGGGTGTATAAAGGAAATAATAAGTAATAAAAAAAACAACACGGGGTTGGTTATGGTTAACAAAATCGTAAAGCGATTTGTACCTGCGAAAGATGTTTTCAAAGCTTTTGGCTTTGTTAGTTTTTTCTTTGTGCTAGGTTTCTCTCCTTTGGTTATGTTGAATGCAGCACAGACTGGAGAAGTCGTGCCTGAATCTACAAGTATGATGATTTTTGATATGGCCAAGGCGAATGCGTTGGACTCATCGGGTGAAGGCAAAAATTCATTTCAGTTTTTTCTATTTCCTTAAACGGTCGTAGTTTCAAGTTACATGGGGAGTAAAGGGGGCAGTGTGCCCCCTTTTTTAGATTTCTGCTCCATGGATCCCACGATACCAACTCACTCTAAGTCTCACCGGCTTAAGACGCCGGTTCGCCTAGAGTTCATAGGTTCTGGGAAGACGGGAATTGAGAGGATGCTAGAATACATGCCCCAAGCCGTCTTCCCGGCCATTAGGAATTATGGGCAAGCCGGAGGCGCGCCCATAATTCCTTATGAGCGCGGGATCCATCTTTCATAAATCAGAGAAGGTTCAAAATCACGTCGTAGCGACCTGTCACGTCGTAGCGTAGCGCAGACGGATCACCTCTGACTTCCGTCAATCCTGCACCATTTCCTGCAGAGCTTTATTATTAATCGTTACAGGGAAATGCTGTTGCAGAGCGCCGAGGAACTGTATGAAAATTTCCTGATTCATCTCTTTTCCCAGATTTTGCCGGTAGGCTGTAAATTTAAAATGATCTTTTGCCAGCTTAGTTGGCGTGATTTTTGTAACCATAGCCACCAGATATCCCTTTGCGTTAGGAACAGCCGTTGCTTTTTTCACCGGAAGAGAAAATACCTGGGGTAAAAGGTTTTCAGGCAGGTCTTTAGGGGGAGATTGCATGGAGACACCTGAAACTTGCCTAGTTTTATAAAGGATTTTCCCCAGTTTTCCTGTGCCATTGATATTCTTGACCAAGGCAATAGCCTCTTTCTTCGCAAGATCAAATTTGTTTGCCGCCATATATTTCTCTGAAACTTTCTTTTGGATGGTATTAAGGGGCGGCACGCTTTTGGAAACACTTTCCTCGGGCATGACAATATAAAATTTACCATCCTCTGTTTCCTTGAGATCGCTCTCAAAGTTTTGAGAGAGTTCAAAGCCTGTTTTGAGGATCTCCTTCGTAAAGGCAGAGTCTTTAAGGGCGTTTCGTCCCGAAGCTGTTTTACCCCTGACATCTACTTTTTCAAGCAGATGGAAAGAGAGCTTTAGGGCATTCGCAGACTCTTTAAGGGTCGCGCCTGAGGCGAGGGAATCCTCCAGTTCGTTGGCTTGCTTATAAATACGACTGAGAGCTTCCTGGCGATGTTCGTCATCTGAAAGTTCTGGGTGCTCTTTTTTTATGGCGGGGATTAATTTTTTTGGATCTAAAATGACAGAAGAAAGTGTTCTGCGCTCAGGCTCTACAAAGAGGTTCTTGTTTTCCTCATAGAACTTTTTAAGGGTCTCTTCGGAGGGCTTTTTAGAATACTTAACGCTCGAAAGAGGGATCTCTACGATCGTTAGGTTTCGTGTTTCCTGTGATTGCTTGAAAAGAGGGGCGGCGATTGGAGAGGGCGCATCTCCACCGACGGCAATCGCTTTCGTCAAAAATTCTTTCTTGAGGGCATCTCGGAGAAGATAAAGGTACCCTGATTCCGTTAGACCGCTATTGTACATGGCTGCATTGAATTTTTCCCGGTCAAACGTACCTGATTTAGTGCGAAACTGTGCGTGGACAATTTCGCGAATAGTATCATCACTAATGACAAGTTTTAGCTTTTTGGCTTCTAAATCGAGGAGCTGGCCTTGGATTAGGTTCAGGAGAACCAATTGGGCAACTTCCATCTGAAGCATGGGGTCTGTGTCAATTCTGCTGCCAAGTTTTTTACGAAGTCTATTAATTTCTTCGCGCATGGCACGACTGACTTGCGCCTTGGAAATGACATTATCGCCTACTTGAGCCACATCGTCTCCCCCAAAGCGGCTCCGAAGTGAATCACCGACGCCCCACACTCCAAAACTGAGGATCAGGACGAAGAACAAGATTTTGGCAACCCATGAAGATGTATGTTTGCGAATATATTGGAGCATTTTTTTCCTTATCTCTATAGCGAATACGTTCCGGATGATAATAGCCTCTTACGGGAACGGCAAACAGAAAATTTGCAGAAAGGTGATTTTGTTGTGATTGAGGATTGGATATGGATCAGAAAATCATGCTTTTCAGGAAGGCTAGAGAATTCAATTGAGGTTTTCTCCACTGTTATCTCTGCACTTTGATATTGTTACATCACTGTTTTAACGCTTCATAGTATGGTCATTATAGTGACCATATAATAGCGTTACGGTCACTATAATGACCATTTACTCTTTGACAATCGGTATTCATTGGAAAAAAGTTTGTGATGAAGGAGATCTTAGCGAAATTGATAGATGGGGCCGGCAGTTCTTAAACCCGTTTGTATTTGACGACTTAAAGGGTAAGAGGGCATTTCTAAAAGAATTGGCACGGCAGTTAAGGAAGAGAATATCCTGATGTCAGGCTTCGGGAATCTGACATAATACCTCTGCCAACCCTACCGTTTTTTCAAAGGCACGTAGTCTCTTTGTGTCGGTCCGACATATAATTGGCGTGGCCGGCCGATGCGTTGATCGGGATCGGAAATCATTTCATTCCAATGGGCAACCCACCCCACGGTACGGGCAACGGCAAAAAGAACTGTGAACATGGATTTTGGGATTCCCATGGCGCGGAGAATAATGCCCGAATAAAAATCCACATTGGGGTAAAGCTTTTTCTCAATAAAGTAGGGATCCTCGAGGGCAATGCGCTCTAATTCAAGCGCTAGCTCCATAAGTGGGTCGTTTTCTTTTCCGAGTTCTTTGAGGACTTCATGGCATGTTTTTTGGAGGACTTTTGCGCGTGGATCATAATTTTTATAGACACGGTGTCCAAAACCCATAAGGCGAATGCCGCTTTTTTTGTCTTTTGCCTTTTCTATATAGGCGGGAATGTGTTTTTTTGTTCCAATTTCCTCTAGCATGTTGAGGACTGCTTCATTGGCACCGCCGTGGGCTGGTCCCCAAAGTGCTGTGATGCCAGAGGCAATGCAAGCAAAGGGATTGGCGCCACTGGATCCAGCCAGACGAACTGTGGAGGTTGAGGCATTTTGTTCGTGATCCGCATGAAGAATCAGGATGCGATCAAGTGCCCTTGCTAGAATAGGATTGACCTCGTATGGAGCGCTGGGCACTGCAAACATCATATGTAAAAGATTGGCAGCATATGAAAGATGATTTTGGGGAAAGACAAAGGGCTGTCCTTCTGAATATTTGTAAGCCATGGCTGCAATGGTAGGCATTTTGGCTATAAGCCGGTATGAGGCAATCATTCGTTGATGAGGGTCATGAATATCCAGGCTGTCGTGATAGAAGGCTGAGAGGGCTCCTACGACTCCTACCATAATAGCCATGGGATGGGCATCTCTCCGAAATCCTCTGTAGAGATAGGTCATTTGATCGTGGAGCATTGTATGGAGCGTGATATCTTTCTCAAAGGCAGCCAACGTCTTTTCATTGGGGAGCTCTTTATTAAGGAGGAGACAGGCTATCTCCATGAAAGAACTTTTCTCGGCCAATTGATCGATGGGATATCCTCTGTAAAGAAGGGTGCCCTTTTCTCCATCAATATAGGTGATGGCAGACCGACAGCTCGCCGTGGACATAAATCCTGGATCAAAGGTAAATTTGCCCGTTTCGCTGAATAACTTTCGAACATCCATGACTTGCGGACCGACAGTTCCGTCTAACACGGAAAATTCTGCGAGAATATCTCCACTTTCATTTACAAGTTTTAGAGAAGATTTTTTGTCCGAAGACCCCATTTTTTTGCTTTCTTAGTTATGCAGTAATATCACGGCTACCCTATCATCCCCAGTTTGCCTGATTTCCTTAGGAGACGCAAGAGATGCACAGGCTTTTTCTGAAAGATTAGACTAGCATCCGAGAGCAGGATCTCGTATAAGGAGATATCAATTCACGATAGGAGCGCAATTTGCTATGTCCGGAAGCATAAATAAGGTAATTCTTGTCGGCAATTTAGGCCGAGATCCTGAAACTAGAATGACACAAGATGGTGGAAAAATTGTTAATCTTTCCATTGCCACATCTGAAAATTGGAAAGATCGCACGACGGGCGAACGTCGAGATCGCACTGAATGGCATCGCGTCGTTATTTTCAATGAACGGTTGTCGGAAGTTGCAGAGCGGTATTTAAAGAAGGGGTCCAAAGTTTACTTGGAAGGACAACTTCAAACACGCAAGTGGACGGATCAGAGCGGTGTTGAAAAATATACCACCGAAGTCGTTCTATCTAAATTTAGAGGCGAACTCACAATGTTAGATAGTCGTGGGGGTGGCGAAGGTTTTGCTCCGGGTCCTGATAGTGGTTCTTTTGCTGGTTCGGGTAAAGCTGCGACTGATGTTTCAGGGTCTCCTGCAAACTTTGGTGGATCGGGTAGTTCAGGCCCTGTGGCGGCAGCTGCGAGCCAGAGCAGTGGAACATCTGCACCCAGTTCGACCAACGATTTTGACGACGACATTCCCTTTTGATTCATAAAACTAAGAGACAATAGTGACAACAGATTCATCAACGGCACTCGATATTGAACCCATTACCATAGAAGAGGAAATGAAGAAGTCCTACTTGGATTACGCCATGAGCGTGATCGTCAGTAGGGCTATTCCCGATGTACGAGACGGATTAAAACCCGTGCATCGTCGGATTCTCTTTGCCATGGGTGAAGTGGGGCTGGATTACAATAGGCCCTATAAAAAATCAGCCAGAACGGTTGGTGATGTGATGGCCAAATACCATCCTCATGGGGAAATGGCCATCTATGATGCTTTGGTTCGAATGGCCCAGGATTTCTCTATGGGACTTATGTTGGTTGATGGACAAGGGAACTTTGGGTCCGTGGATGGTGATCCCGCCGCGGCCATGCGCTATACGGAATCCCGCTTAAGTCGTCCTTCTCATTATTTGTTGGAAGACATCGATAAGGATACCATCGATTTCAAAGCCAACTACGATGAGTCCATGAAGGAACCCACGCTTTTGCCAGCTCGTTTCCCAAATGTTTTGGTAAATGGAGCCAGCGGTATTGCAGTGGGTATGGCGACTAATATTCCTCCCCATAATTTGGGTGAATTGTTGGATGCGTGTTGTGCTTATGTGGACAATCCTGATGTAACGTTGGAAGAACTCATGGAACTCGTTCCGGGTCCTGACTTTCCCACGGGTGGAAGCATTTTAGGAAGAGCGGGAATTTTGTCTGCTTTCCAGACAGGGCGTGGTTCGGTTTTGATGCGCGCCAAGACACATATAGAAGAGATTCGCAAGGATCGTGAAGCGATCATTGTAACGCAAATTCCATATCAGGTGAACAAGGCCAAATTGGTTGCTCGAATAGCTGAACTCGTCCATGGGAAGATCATAGAAGGTATTTCCGATCTGAGAGATGAGTCTGATCGTCAGGGGATGCGGGTCGTCATTGAGTTGAAGCGGGATGCTGTTTCAGATGTGGTCTTGAGTTTGCTTCATCGGCACACATCCTTACAGACTTCTTTTGGGGTGAACATGTTAGCTCTGAACAAAGGGCAGCCGATTTTGATGGGCCTCAAGGATGTGCTCGTTGCCTTTGTGGAATTCCGGGAAGAGGTGATTACTCGTCGCACTCGATTTGAGCTGGATAAAGCCCGAAATAAGGCTCATGTTCTTGCTGGTTTAGCAATTGCAGTTGCCAATATTGATCCTGTTATAGCGCTAATTCGCAATGCTGCTGATCCCGAAGTGGCGCGTCAACAGCTCATGGAAAAGCCTTGGCCAGCAGAATCAGTGGCGCCTCTCATCGCGCTTATTGACGATCCTGAGTATCAAGTGGTTGATGGGAAATACAAGCTTTCCGAAGTTCAAGCGCGGGCCATTTTGGAGTTGCGACTCCATAGACTGACTGGCCTCGAACGGGATAAGATCGGATCTGACTTGGAAGCTCTTGCTGCCGTTATAAAGGACTATTTGGAGATTTTAGCATCCCGTCCTCGCCGTCTTGCGATCATGAAGGAAGAGTTCCTAGAAGTTAAAGAAAAATTTGCCGTGCCACGTCGGACTCAAATCGAAGATGGTGAATTTACCCATGACATGGAATCATTGATTCAGCGCGAAGAGATGGTGGTGACCGTGAGCCATGAGGGTTATATTAAGCGAGTGCCTCTATCTACTTACCGTTCTCAAAAGCGTGGAGGGCGGGGCCGAACAGGCATGTCCACACGTGATGAAGATTTTGTGGATGATCTTTTTGTGGCCAACACGCATACGCCCGTGCTGTTTTTCTCTAAGAAGGGGAAAGTGTACCAACTGAAGGTATATCGGTTACCCATGGGGTCGGCCCAAGCCAGAGGAAAGGCTATGGTCAATATCTTCCCAGTGGACGGGGACGAAAATATTTCAACTGTATTGCCGTTGCCCGAAGATAGAGAAGAGAGCGAGGGCAAATTCATTTTCTTTGCCACATCTTCTGGAAATGTCAGAAGGAACTCCATTGATGATTTTTCCAATATTCGCGCCAACGGAAAAATAGCTATGAAGCTGGACGATGGGGAAAAGCTGATCGGCGTTTCCCTCTGTTCAGAAGGGGACACAGTTCTGCTGTCTACTAAGTTGGGCAAGTGCATTCGATTCCCAATGGATAAGGTTCGTGTTTTTGCGGGTCGTGCCTCTAACGGTGTTAGGGGAATTAAATTGGCCAAGGACGATGAGGTTATTTCCATGTGTATCCTCAAGACGGGAGGATTTTCTTCGGAAGAAAGGGAAATGTACCTGAAGCAAGCCAATCGTGAGAGGCGTGGTGATGATGCTGAACTTGATACTGAAAATGCTACCCCGACTTTGCCGACGGAGAAATACCAAGAGATGGCAGAAATCGAGCAATTTATCCTGACGGTTTCGGAGAAGGGATTTGGGAAGCGCACTTCCAGCTATGCCTATCGTCAAACCAATCGCGGTGGTTCGGGAATTGTGAGCATGTCGTTGACCGAAAAGACCGGCGAAGTGGTTTCTTCTTTCCCGGTTTTGGAGGGAGACCAAGTGATGCTGGTGACCAATGGTGGTCAGCTAATTCGTTGTCCTATTCATGATATTCGACTTTGTGGCCGTCAGTCCCAAGGGGTGATTCTCTTCAGGGTAGGAAAGGGCGAAAAGGTGGTGTCTGTAACCGGTTTGACCGAAGAGAATCTTGCCCGTGCCAATGTGAACGGGGATGATGAAGAAGAATCTTCTGAGTCCATGGAAGGCGCTGAGGCGACGGAAGCCACCGAATCTATGGGGGGCGCAACAGAAGCTACTGAATCTGTCACGGCTAACGAAGGGGATTCTTCAGAGGCGACGTCGATTGTTGATTCTACAGAAGCTCCTGAATCGTCCGAAACGGAGACCTCATCCGAAGCAATTGGTGAAGATGAAGGTGATCCACAAGCGGAGTAAAGCTTATTGGTGCTGACAGAGTAGCTATCTATCCTGGAACATTTGATCCCATAACTAAGGGCCACATAGATATTATCCAAAGGGCAGTTCCTCTTATGGATAGACTTGTTGTTGCCATTGCCAAGGATACAACGAAAGATTCGCTTTTTTCCCTTAACGAACGATTGAGTCTTGTGCGTCAAGAGTTAGAATCTGTGGATGGTAAAGGATGTAAAATAGAGGTCCGTTCCTTTGAAGGCCTTTTGATTGATTTTTCAAAGGAAATCAAAAAAGAATTCAAGGCAGCTTCGTGTGTCATTGTGCGGGGCCTGCGGGTTGCTTCTGACTTTGAGTATGAATTCCAAATGGCGGGGATGAATAATAAGCTGAGTCCTGATTTTGAGACGCTCTTTCTCATGGCCTCCGATTGCTATCAATTTATTTCCTCCCGCTTTGTTCGTGAAATTGCCCGCTTGGGAGGAGACGTGACGCCCTTCGTTTCTGCTGCTGTAGTAAAGGCCTTGAAGCGCTAGATTTTCTTATGAGCTCGTGATCCAAGAAAACAAGCGTCCCCGTTTCAGGACAGCCTCTTTAAATATGGCAGGTTATCCTTAAAATAAATACTTCTCTAGTTTTTCCATTGTAAATTCTTGCAATCCAAAAGCGTTTACCTCATCGCTAAGCGGATAGTCAATTTTTCCCGGATAGATAATGCTTACTTTCTCTAGGTCTAGTTCTTTGAGAGCCGAGCGAATTGAGGGGGTGATTTTGGGGGCATCTTGATATTTAAATTCAAATCCAAAGCGTTTCCCCTTTTTTAAGATGATGAGATCGAGTTCTGCTTGATTGTGGGTAGCCCAGAAATAGCAGTTATCAGTTTCTGCTCCCATTAGTTGAATGATTTGCTCCATAGCAAACCCTTCCCATGAAGCTCCCAAACCAGGATATGTTTGCAAATCATCCCAGGTTTCAAGATTCCAAAAATAGTGTAGGAGTCCGCTATCACGAAAGAATAATTTAGGGCTCTTTACAAGGCGTTTTGATAAGTTGTTATGCCATGGTTTTAGAATACGAATCATAAATGTATCTGCCAGCAATTCTAGATAATTCTTAATGGTAGGATTTGATAGGTTCAGGCTCGATGATATTTGTGAGGCATTAAATATTTGTCCATGAAAGTGTGATATCATTTTCCAGAAACGTCGGATATTTTCAGAAGAAGGTCGAAGACCCAGTGCAGGAAGGTCTTGTTCTATGTATGTGCGTGTATAGTTAGCTCTCCAATTGAAGCTTCCTTCATCAGTATTGTTAAGAAAGCTCGGGGGGAAGCCGCCGCGTAGCCACAGCTTGTTTAGTTCTGGTACTTCTCCTAGATTGAAGGGCGTTACTTCAATATACCCAATTCTTCCAGCTAAACTTTCAGAACTTTGTTGGATAAGATCTCTTGAAGCACTCCCCAGAATCAGAAATCTTTTTTCTGGATATTCATCATGAATGTATCGTAAAATTTGGAAGAGTTCAGGTCTTCTTTGAACCTCATCGATAATGATTAGTCCTGACAATGCCTCAAAGGCTGTTTTCGGATTATCCAGTCGTTCGAGGTCAATTGGATTTTCCAAATCAAAATAGTTTGCTTTGTTAAAGTCTGTAGCAAGGTCTCTGTACTGTTTTGCAATTGTCGTTTTGCCACATTGCCTTGGACCTAACAGTGAAACAATCCGGTGCACATCAAATTGAGCTGCTATTTTTCTAAGATAAAACTCTCTTTCTAAAATTTGCATCACTGCATCCAATAAGTTTGAAGAGGCCAAGTATTAAGCTACTCCTATGATATACCATGAAATATTAAAGGCAAGGTTTAAATTTTCATGGTAATTTTACTTTTTTCGCCATTTTAAAGGTTATTTATAGTTAATTTTCTATAGCCAATGTTTCGGATAATAAACTAAAAAACCTAAAACATGGACATTAAAACAAATAAAAATGAATATTGTTATTTCGAAATAATGAATATTTAATTCATTTGAAGTAAAAAAAATCCGTTTAAAAATAATTAATAGTAAAATAGGGGTTGCATTTAGCCTTTCAAATAGATTACAAGGAGGACAGATCTAGTGTGATTAACATTTGATGAGTTTGGGAAAACAGATGGACAGCCAAATCAATCAGAGTCCCGCTTTCGGAAAGTTGCGGAACTTTTTGATGCCCATCCATAACCATGAGTTCAAGAAGTTCTTACCTCTGACGCTCATGATGTTTTGTGTGTTATTCAACTATACTCTCCTACGAAATGCAAAAGATACTCTGGTCATTACTGCTTCAGGGCCAGAGACAATCCCTTTCTTGAAGGGAGTGGTCATTTTGCCAGTTTCTATATTGTTTTTGACTCTCTATTCTAAGCTTTCAAACCTATTTGAACGATCCACAATATTTTACCTAGGGATCGGTTTCTTTATTGGTTTTTTCGCGATATTTGCCTTGTTTCTTTATCCTTATAGGGAGTTTCTAGAGCCAGCGCCTGAATATATAGCCCATCTAAAGAAGACTTATCCTTACATACAGCATATTTTTCCCGTGATTGGAAACTGGACTTTCTCACTGTTTTACTTGTTTGCCGAACTGTGGGGGGCCATTGCCTTAGGGTTGTTGTTTTGGCAATTCTCCAATGAGATCGTCAAGACAAGTGAAGCAAAGCGATTCTATACCATGTTTGGGTTTTTATCCCATTTTGCTTTAATTGCAGCGGGACTCTTGGGGAATTACCTTTGTGCCCATGAGAGATCTATATCAGGACATGAAAGTCAGGATTGTTCCCAGTACTTGAATTTGATGATTCTGTCGGTCACCCTTTCGGGGTTCTTGATAATGTACCTGCAGTATTGGCTAAGAACGCGAGTAGTGGGCAGAAAGCGAAGCACCCATGGTTTAGAAACGCCTTCGGGTGAGGCGAAGACGAAGCTTTCTCTGTGGGAGAGTTTGAAGCATATTTTAAGGTCCAAGTATTTGGGCCTTATTGCTATTTTGGTCTTAGGGTACGGGATGTCCAATAATATCTTGGGACTTTTGTGGAAACGGGAACTTCAGCTTATGTATCCAACTCCATTGGAATATGGGGAGTTTATGGGCATATTCTCCATCATTACAGGTGTTGCGACTATTTTGCTAACATTCTTCTCTAAGGGTATTATTTCCAGGTTCGGATGGTTCGCGGGAGCTATTATTACGCCGCTTGTCCTGCTTGTCATGGGAGCACTCTTCTTTAACTTTATTCTCTTTGAAAGTTGGTATTCAACCATAATGGCTTCCGTAAGTTTGACACCCTTGATGCTAGCCATATGGCTTGGAACGAGCCAACAAGTGTTGAGTAAGGGGTCTAAATATTCGCTCTTTGATCCAACCAAGGAAATGGCTTACATACCCTTAGATCTTGAGCTTCGCTCTAAAGGAAAAGCGGCTGTAGACGTTGTGGCACACAGCTTTAGTAAAGCTAGCGGTGGTTACGTTATTGGTGGACTCCTCATGGTAACGGCTGCTGCGGATATCTTAACGATGGCGCCGTATTTGGTGGGCGTTGTCTTCATCACCGTAAGTGTATGGCTCTATGCAGTGGTTACTCTGAGTAAGCTATACAAATCCAGAGTTAAGGCACCGGCTCCAAAGGCTGCTAAAGCGAAGCCTCCTGCTTCTGATGATGAGAAAATTGCAGCAGGGGCATCTCCTGAAGCCGTTGCTTCCTAGATTTCAATTCCAGTTCCACGCTTCTTTGCATCATAGCTGAGCAATAGAATACTCAGTAAAATCACACCCATTCCAATCCAGATGCTGAGCGTTTGGGGCAACTCTCCAAAAGCAATATAGCCGACCAAGCCGCTGAGCATGAGTCGGGCAAAGCCAAAGGGAGTCAAAAAGCTGATGTCTGCAAGGGCAAAGGATCGTGCAAGAGCAAGATGTGCGGCTGTAGAAAATGCTCCCATCATGGCAAGCCAGCCTAGCTGTTCTAAGCTGGGGGTTGCCCATACAAAGAAAGCAGGAATGAAAGATATGGGCGCCATAAATACAAGCAAATAAAAGGTCATCACTGTGGCAGATTCCCCTTTTCGTGCTAGTGCCCGCCCTGAAATCTTTGCGCCTGAAAAGGCAGCAGCTGAAAGAAGGGGAAGAAATATCAAGAGCCCTAGCTGAGCCATCAGGCCTTCTTGACTGAAGAGGGCCCTATCGGGACGCATGATCATGAAGGCTCCAATAAAGCTTATACAAATGGCCATGAGTCTTAAGGGCGAGAGGGATTCTTTTAGACAGAATCTAGAGGCGATAATGGTTATGATGGGTCCTGTAAAGGCGAGGGCAACTGCCTCGGCAATCTGCATGTGCGCCAGGGAGGCATACCAAAGAATGAGCCCAAAAACGGAAAACAAAACACGTATGGACTCTAAGCCTGGGAAGGAAGTCTTAATGGAATGGATGCCCTTTTTGATCACAAAGGGGAGCAAGAAAAGAGTCCCAAAGATATTTTGGAGAAAGACGACCACGTATGAGGGCAGCTGAAAACCAGGATCTCCGGAAATATCACTTGTTAGATATCGTACCATGCCGTTAATGGCTGCAAAGCATGCGCAGGCCAGGACTTTCCACAATCCACCACGCCAATGGTTAGAAAGAGTGAAGGTTGACTCATGTTGAGGTTGAACCACTGGAGGCTTCAACGAAGGAGTTATAGATTCTGTCTGTTTTATAGGGCGCATGATATTTCGTCTCAGTTAAAATGTGTTCTCTTTATATAAGGAGTCTGTGCCAAAATTCAATATAATTAACGACAGCTCCTTGCATTGGGCAGAGCTTTCCAGTAATGATTACGCATAAGTTTTTCCATTTGGAGATGCGCATGCTTGAGTATTGGCCTGAATTTTTAGCCCTTTATACAATCAATCTGATCAATCTTATGAGTCCTGGGGCTGGGTGTGCTCTTGTGGCTCGTAACAGCATGGCCTACTCAAGGAAGAGTGGGCTCTTTACAGCCTTTGGAATCGTAAGCAGTTCCTTCATTCATAAGGCCTATGCCCTATTGGGGTTTGGCCTTATTATCTCCCAAACGCCCGTTTTGCTCATGACCATAAAGTATATAGGATGTGCTTATCTTCTCTATTTGGGTGTGATGTGTTTTATCAATAGTATGAAAAAGAATGGCCAGTCAGCTTTCTCAGTCGGCGATATTCAGAATTCTGGAAAAGATATTCCCCGGAAGCAATCTTTCCGCATGGGCTTTTTTACAGATTTGCTGAATCCCATGGCGTCTGTGGCTTTTCTTAGCATTGTTTCGGCGACTGTAAACCCGGCGACACCTTTAAAGGTTCAAGCTTTTTACGGGCTTTGCCTCATCTCCACGTCGCTTATTTGGTACTCTCTATTGGCCTATTTTTTCTCCAATGAATGTTTCCAGGTTTTTTTCGAGAAATCCTCTCGTTGGGTAGAAGGTTTTAGTGGCAGTGTTTTCATCTGGTTTGGCATAAAGATGGCAACCTAGACTTTCAGATCTTTCAATTCTGTATTACCATGATGATTGTGAATGGTTTGGTGGTATAGGAGTCTGTAATGTCCTCCAGTTTAAAACATGTTTTTGATCTTGCCGATAAGTTATCCCATATGCTTTTGATCGATGGCAAGTTGTCCCGTTCAAAAGGTAAAAAATCTTTCCCCATTATAAATCCGGCGACGGGTCAGCAAATTGCCGAGGCTTCCGAAGCAAGCACTGAAGATGTTGATCAGGCTGTGTCGGTGGCAGCGAGGGCTCAAAAAGAATGGTCCAAGGTAAAGGCTCGTGAGCGAGGCAAGCTTTTGATGGCTTGCGCTAATTTGTTGCAGGAACATACAGACGAATTGGCTCTTTTGATGACTCTGGAAACGGGGAAGGCAATTCGGACAGAAAGCCGCTTAGAAGCCGGTGTATTCACGGATATGTTGACATTCTATGGAGGACTCGCCTCAGAGCTCAAGGGAGAGACTGTCCCCTATGATTCGAATATGTTGGTTTATACCACTCGAGAGCCTCTTGGGGTGGTTGGGGCCATTATTCCCTGGAATGTGCCGCTTTTACTCATGGCAATGAAGATTGCTCCAGCTATTGTTGCCGGAAATACGGTTGTTCTTAAGTCCGCAGAAGAAGCCCCGTTGTCTGTCCTTCGGGCAGCAGAAATTATGAACACAATCCTACCACCAGGGGTTTTGAATGTTCTTTCAGGTTTTGGAGAGCCTACAGGCGCGGCTCTCGTATCCCATCCTGACGTCAAGAAGGTATCGTTTACGGGATCAGTAGAAGTTGGCAGAATTGTCTATAAATCGGCCGCTGAAAAGCTTGTGCCTGTAACTTTGGAACTGGGTGGCAAGAGTCCCATGATTGTGTGTGCAGATGCCGACCTGGATAAAGCCGTAGAAGGGGCCGTGATTGGAATGCGGTTTACGCGTCAAGGACAGAGTTGTAGTGCGGCTAGCCGTATGTTCATCCATGAATCACTCCATGATCAGTTTGTGGAGCGCTTAAAAGAGAAAGTGGATGCCATGATCATGGGAAATCCTTTCGATGAAAGAACAGACATTGGGTCAATCATCTCTCCAGGGCAATATGAAAAGGTGAAAGCCTATATTGAGAAGGGCTTAAACTTAGAGGGTGTTACGGCCCATGAATGCTCACAAATGCCAGAGGATCCTGCCGTTAAGGACGGGCTATTTATTCGGCCCGTTTTGTTTACGGGCATCCAGAACGATTCGCCCCTAGCCCAGGAAGAAATCTTTGGCCCTGTTGCGTGTATCATCAAGTGGACAGACCTTGATCAAGTTATGTCGGATGCCAATGGTACGGACTATGGGCTTGCGGGGACCATATGGACCCAGGATTTGAAAACAGCCCTGCGAGGAGTTGAGCAATTGGAAGCTGGTTTTGTTCAAGTGAACCAAAATCTTGTGGTCCAGCCCAACCTGTCTTACGGAGGTGTTAAAAATTCTGGCCTCGGCAGGGAAGCTTCCCTTGAGGCCATGTTAGAACATTTCACACAAAAAAAGACCGTTCTGATTAATTTGGAATAACTCTTCCAAGGGGGTATCGAGAAGAAACCACACCTCAGCGCGCAGTATTTGCATAGATATCCCGTGCAATTGTATCCAAGTATATTTCGATGGGAAGGGAAGGGACAGCATCTTCTCCGACCGTTTCAATGGCATACATTGGTTTCTTATCTTTTTGCAAGATGTCAAATTTGCTTTTGAAGACCTTTCCTTGATACGTTGCATAGGGCCAGTTGGAAATGACCAAGTACCGCCCTTTTTTCATGGGCTGGGTTTTTCTGAGTTCTTCGATGGTATCATCGGTGATGGGCCGTACAAACACGCCATCTGCATTCATTTTCATGGAGCTATCAATAATAATAGGCTGTGCGTCCCCTAAGTAAGGAGCAAAGTCCATTTGGTTGTAGACCCATACCATCATTTCTACTTCAGTTTGATGGGACGATGTGTCATGCGCTACAAGTGTACCGGGGGGTAATATATCAACCTTAGGATCTAGAGGGCGTTGTCCTGAGAGAAAATATATTTTTTCTATGCGAATGCCCTGTTTTAAGAGTTTCAGAAGGTAGTTTAATCTTTTGAGGACGCGAGGCAGAGTTGCTCCCATGACAACAGCACCGGTATAACTCTTGTATTTAGGATCGTGCCCTTTGACGTATCCTAATGCCTCAAAGGCCCGCATAAATGCTTCTCTTTCGGACTCGTATTGTCCCACTTTCATTTCCCAGCGCTCTTCCATGGGTTTTCTAAGCCATTCTTTTTGGGTTTCTTTTAAGATGGTTTTCTTAGTCCTATCGTGGGGTATGTTTGTTTTCTTCAGAAGGAATAAAAGCATTTGATGTGGTGCATTAGCCTTATTAAACAGAGATGCCCCAAAGGCATTTGCACTCAAAATGCTAACGTGAAGAAGGAGTAAAATAACTGAAAGAGTAAATCTCTTGCGCACAATAAGTGCCTTTTTGTTAAAAAATGCTAAATTTAAACAGTCTTACCAGGTAGCATACGTTTTAAGACTGTATTTTTCAAAACAAAATGATGTCGCAGTGCCCCCAGAACATGCAGAGCTATGATGCCCAATAGGGTATAGGCAATGATCGCGTGGAGCTCATGGGTAATCTTGGCCAGTTCTGGAATCTTGGGAGAAATTGCTGGCACCGTAAAGAGGCCAAAGAAGGTAACGGGATGCCCCCCTGAGCTGGACATGAGCCATCCTTCCAGGGGCGTCAGGATCACAAAGGCATACAAAAGATACTGTACCGAATTAGCCAAAAAATGTTCTAGGGGGAACTGTTCTTTCGGGAGATCAGGCTTCTTCACGAAAAACCGCCAACCAAGGCGCAATATACCTAGAAAGACGATGCAAATCCCTGTGGATTTATGGATTTTGTAGTAAAAGAATTTGTCCGGTGGGGGGACATCTACCATGTACCATCCAACGCCAATCATTCCCAAAATGAGTAGGGCTAAGGTCCAATGAAAAGCCTTTGAAATGGCTCCATAGGAGGACTTTGAATCTTTAAAGGGCATGCTTCCCTCCTTGCTATTACAATAAAGGATCCCGGAATCGATCTTTAAAAGATAATAGAGCTATGAAAGAAATCAACCCCGCTGCCATCAAATAATAAGCAGGAATGTGATTCCATCCTGTATCTGCCATCAAAGAAGTGACGATGAATGGCGCTGTTCCGCCAAAAAGTGTTGCACTAATATTGATGGTTAGAGATAGGGCCGAATACCGACCTTTTGTGGGGAATTTTTCCACGAGCATGGCGGCCATGGCACCAAAGAAGCCCACAATGGAGAATCCAAGGAGCATTTGTCCAAAGAGAGGCGGCCAAAATCCCCCTTGGTCAATTAGATTAAAGACAGGGATAGCCAGGACAAAAAACATAACCGACGAGAGCATCATCATTGGTTTTCTGCCTACGTGATCTGATACCCAACCCATAACGGGGACAAGGCTCATCAAAATGACCATATTAATGGTATTTATGGTTAGGGCTGTATCCATGGGAATTTTGACGATGGTGGTCATATAGGTCGTAAGAAAGATAAAGGATACATAGAATCCGACATCGTTCAAAAGCAACACAAAGATAGATCTAATGACTTTAACAGGGTGCTCTTTTATGATCTTTTTAAGAGGAAATCCTTCGGCTTGCTCAGATTCCATCTCTTTTACGTATTGAGGCGTTTCGGGAATATGGATGCGCATGTAAAAGCCAACCCCGCCAATAAGAACGCCAATCAGGAACGGAATCCGCCATCCCCAAGTTTCGAGGGCGCCTGTGTCTAACATTGCTGTAGCAAATGCGGCCATGGCAGAACCTATGAGGATTCCTCCTAGGGCACTGAATAGGGTAAGGCTTCCGACAAGGCCTCTTCTATGACCCGGGGCATACTCGATCATGAAGGTAAAAGACCCACTTAAGTTTCCACCAATGGAAAGCCCTTGGCAAAGGCGAATCACTGTTAGCAATATGGGAGCAAGAATTCCAATATGGTCGTATGTGGGCAAGAGGCCAAGACAGACTGTGGGAAAGGTCATAAGGAATATGGTTGCAACGAGAGCCTTTTTACGACCGTATTTATCACCAACATGACCAAAGATAACGGCACCAACGGGGCGCATAGCAAATCCAGCAGCAAAAACACCATAAGTGGCTAAAAGGGAAACGAGAGGGTCCGCGGAAGGGAAAAAGAGTTTGCCCAAAACGGCTGCAAAATAGCCATATAGAGCAAAATCATACCATTCGAAGGCGCTGCCTATCATACATGCCGTTACTGCCCGAAACATTATACTTACATCCTTATTTCATAATTTAAAATCAGTGCACTGTAGATATTTTTTGTACATTATACTAGTAATTTTTTCCATTCTTGTGGTTTTTTATAACCAAAAGGGGTTTTTACTTACAAGGATTTTTGAGATTGGAAGTATTGACTGCCTGAAACGATGGAAGCAAGCAAACGTCAAAGAGTCTTGCACAAACGTAGTCTTCACTGGACTACGGCTCAGTAAAGCAGAGTCCTAAGCGGGGGAGCTGATGTGCGAGTCCGTAGCGTGGAATCCACGAGGGCCCTGTATTTTACGCCAGAAGATCTCCACGTACCAACACGAAGATGGACTGGCATTCAATTACAGATTATCCAGCGTGTTTCAAATGCCAGGTGATGGGAGTTGCCCAAGTCAGCTCTGTGTCTTCTATGATATGATCCTTTTCAGGAGTATCTTTAGAAGGAATCAGCGTGTACTGGTCTTGTCGGGATCCCTTTTTCAGAAAGCCTATGCAAATCAAGCCAGTTTTCGTTTCAACAATACAGTTATTATTGACCGCTTGGGGGATGGTTTGGTCGTAACACCGTCGTCCTCCTACATAGTCACCGGGTTCGTATGTGGGACATAAAATGTCATCAACAACGACCCGTACCGTATTGTCTTTATGTATCTCTCGGAAATTGAGAATTTCTCTGAGAGCATCCAACTCATTTTGCAGTTTAATAAAAGTTTCATCGAGTCTGGGCCCTGAGACAGGGTCACCCGTTGATTGCGAAGTTTTAATATCTTTGGTCATTTTTTTAATTCTATTTTAAGTTATTGTTAATTAAGTAAAAGCTTCTTATTGAATATATAAAAGCACCTTGAATAGATGGTTCCAAATAGGATTTCTTTCTGGATTGAAATCTCCTTATTGTGCCGCGCAACCGCGAAATTATGAAAGAAATTTATTCTAAATTTATTCACTAAAGTCACCTGTTCCAAAAGTACTATGTCTAAACATATGTTACAAAATTCAAATTGTTGTCAAGAATAAAATTTATAATTTTAGAAAAATTTTAGATAAATTTTAGATAAATGTGATGAATCAAGCAGTTGTCAGAGGATGATTCATATTTATCTTTGTTTTCAAAGAGTTGTAGAAGCATGAGGGCATTATTTAGGTTGAGAGGGAAGACATTTCAGGAGGTCTTATAATAAATCCTACTCTATGCATTTTTTGCCGTGCTACTTGTTCCGCAGTACTCCCAGAGCTTTTTCCACCTGAGGAACGCTATAGCGGATCTGCATTCAGCTATTCACTAGGGGTTGCTGTATTAGGAGGGACGGCTCCTCTTATAGTATCTTCATTGGTGAATCAAGGAATCCAAATGGGCCCAGCCATATATCTGATGTTTTCTAGTATTGCTGGGTTTATAGCCGTTTATAAGGTTAAGAGTCGGAGAAAAGAGACGATCCAATCTGAGATCGCTTATAAGAAAGCGGCCTAGGGGGAGAAATTTGATATCCTCTACTCTTCGCATTTTGGGGCAGATTATGATTCTGCCGTGAATGATGAATTCTCTGATGAAGTAAAATGCTAGAATTTCCACTTATTTTTTAACAGATCTCCTAACTCAGAGAGTTATATAATATTTATGTATAAATTGGAGGATTGCATAAAGTTGTTGTATTTCTGAAAACTTTACTTTATTTTATAATCTTCATGATGGTTAGTGTAATACAATTTTGGCTAAAACTCTTAAAATATGTTAGAATACTTAGAGTTTATTGTTGTTGAAATAAAATGGAGACAAAAAATGAAAAATAAGACATTAAATATTTTTACAGTTTTCTTCTTTGTGTTATCTTTCGTGTCATGGAATAAGGCCACTTTTGCCAAAGAGGATACACCTGCATTAGAGTCTCCTAAAAAATCTGAATTGTATACTGGAATGTACGACACATTTTTGGGAAAGTCCTACACTTTAAAAGATATTAAAAAAACGGATGATGGCACTTATCGTGGGAGCTTAGAAGTTTCCTTAGACGCCAAGGAACTAGATTTTGCTGATCGTCCTTTCAGAAGTGCGAGATTTATGTCTGAAGGGAAATTAGCCGCGTACTTAAGTGCCAATCCAAAATACACCATTGTCTTGTTGCCCCAGGCAACTGAGTCATGGGAATACCTGACTTTTGTCTCAACCAAGGCCACTGAGAAAAATGGAAGATTGAGCCTAGATATTGAAATTTATCCCTCAAAAATGAACAAAGGCTTTTTGAAAAGTCTTGTAAAAGGAGCAAATACTTATAAAGGAGGTAAGGCTTTCTTCGCTCTCGGGGGGTCTAAAGGGGGAGACAATTATTTAGTGATGGGGAAAGACCTAAAGTTTGGCAACGATATTAGTGCCGCGGCACGAGAGCAGCTCATGAAAGAAACAGGCGTAGCGCCCTCGAGCATCATAAACGAGTTAAAGCTGGGTCACTATAGCATCACAGCCTTGGAAGTTGTTGGAGGAGAATCGTCATCTGAATCCCGCAATGGGTATAAGAAGGTTGAGATGACCGGAGGGAATTCTTTCAATGCAGATCCCCCCAACAGCATTTTATTTGTCCATGAGAAAAAGACAGGTGCTCCCATAGTTGCAGAAGTGGTTTTAGGGTCGAATGGAGATCGCACCCAGAAAACAGGGGACTTTCCCATAGCGTTTCTGAAAGAGAAGGATGGAACGCCTAGGATTTATCGGAATATGACGGAGCCCATGTCAGAGAAGGCGTTGAAAGAAAAAGCCGATCTCGGCCATGTGTTCCTGTTTGTGGATAGTGCTAGTGGTTGTATTAGTGGTGGTCATTGCAGTCAATAGACCAGTATAATTGTTTGTATTTTAATATTTTAAGGTAATTTAATTCTTGAAGACTATATATGGCAATTTTTTAATTGTAGTTTTTCTTATTTTTTCAGTGCACTTTTGTTTCTTAAGTCAAGAGGCTTTTGCAAATGAAGAAGATGTACAGCCTGAAAGAGAACTTTCAATTTTACCGCCTCGCCCTTCTAGTGTTTCAATAGGACGAAATACAATTATTGATGAGTCTGAGCAGCTTAGTGATCATGCCCGTCCTCCGAACAATGTTTTAGGGTATATATATGACACAACTCCTGGAAATGAGTCGCTGGCGTTAACTATTACGAGAAGAATCTTGGGGTTGGGACCGTGGGGGCTTTTTCCTGGGTTAATTTCTGTTGGCTATGGAACGATGTTCAATAGGGTTATGTCAAAATTTCTTTTTCATGATCCATTTGCAAGTAGAAATTTTCCACTTCAATTAGCCACATTTTCTGAGATTGTTCTCTTAGTGACAGTTCCCCATATGGGAGCTACTTCGGAGCATTTAACCTCTTTAGTTCCAAAATCTAAATATAACCTAAAAATGCAGAGGTGGAAGCACCCCTTGCCGTGGATTGAGGTGGTCGGGACGGCTGTAGCTCATTCTGCGGCAGCCTTTACAGCACTTATTGAGCCAATCATTTTGGTTAAAACGAATGAAGGTGTTAATCCAGTGATTATATTCTTTGCTGGTAACATGTGGTTGACCAACTGGGCAGAGGGTAGAGCTTCAGCGAGTGATGTTGTGCGAGCGTGGTCACTAGGGCTTTCCAAGTGGGATTACTCAGGGCTGTTGAAAAAGCTCTTCTTTATTGACAGATCCGAAGTCATGAGAAATCGTTTCGGAGCAACTCTCGAAGAACTTCATAGGAGAAAGCAACTACGGAAAAAAGTTCATAAAAGACTAGTACGCAGAATGTTGGAACTTCGTCGCGTTAGCCCCGAGTTACTAGAAATTATTTGGAAAAAGAGCAAAGGTTCTTGCACCCATGGCAGGGATGCTATGGAAAAGATAGACAAGGGTTATGAAACTCTCCTGCGTTTAGGCCTTGAAATGAGAGAAGAAAACTATCCTTCTATGGCAGAAGAGGCAGATGAAGAAAAGGAAGGAAGTGTTCATTCTACTGAATCGGATAGTGGTGGTGAGTTGGATGAAGAAGACAAAGGGGAAGGCAGCAGTGAAGAAGATGTGAACATAGAAAGCTTCGACCAAATTCTGTTTGAGCATCAGCAGAGCATGACAGATGATGAATATTTGGAGGACATTTCTAAAGCGACGGGTTATGCCAGGGCGGGAATAGTAGGCTCCTTAAATCTTTGGGCATTCCCCATAACGTGGTTTGTGGCCTATTATGTATTCCATGAAGTTTTTGATCCGCTATTTGCGTTGATAGGAGGGAGTGAAGGAGGTGATAATGACAGTGAGTTGTTCGCCCTGAATTTTGCAAACGCTGTAAGTGCATTTTTGGCGACTGGCACCTCGACATTTTCAACAATCATTCGCAGTAATGCTGGAGCAAGAGAAATAGAACGCTATGAAGAGTATCTAAATGAAGGCCGCAATGGGCACGCAAAGACAGCAAAACAAAAGGCAGAAGCGCGGATATTAAGGGTAGTAATCGATATTCTATCCAGTGGCCAAGGTCGCTTTATGGCATTGCCAGTTTTTGTAAAGGGATTGCAAGGATTAGGATTTGAGACGGTTTATGATTTGGGTGTAAATTGGCAAAGTTTTGGAGCAATAGGTATGTCGCTCCCATTGATTTATACGGCGGGTAGCGGTCACGCGAGCCGTTTGCAGAGAGGAGCAAAGATAGCACTGGATGCTATACTTTCAGGGGCGCATATGGCCTCAAAGCATTGCAGCTGTGGCTATTGTGAAGCAAGAGCCAAAGCCCATAGGGACGCGATGATCAGTCAAATCGAGGGCTTATTGTACAGTATGAGGTTTTTATCGGACGAGGCGGTATTTGAAGTAGCTAAAGCTCTCGGGTTGCTAGACGCCGAAGAAGATGAAGATCGGGAAGACTTCTCAGGGATCGTTGAAGTTGAAGAAGATGGTTCCGACGCCTCTGAAGAAGATGAAGATCCGGATAAAGTGCCCAGTGATGATGAGGATAAGATAAATACACCACTATTAACAACTAGTGAAGGAAGTGGTGGCGCAAAAAAACCAAAAGTCGGTGACAAAGAAAGGGATAGGAAGAAAGCAGCAGCATTGGTGGATGAAGACGATCAAAAATAACTTGAAATTTTGTATAAAAGTAGTAATGTACAAATATAATACGAGGGTAGTGTAATGGTCAAATGCCCAAAGTTTAGAGCATTTCTTGTTATTTTTTCTGCGTTTGCCATGGTGAATTGTGTAGGTGTGGCCCAAGCGATTCCTAATGTTGATTCTAGTAATGGTCTGGATGACGGTTTAAAGGATGTGCGTTCAGGAACTCGCTCTAAAAAAGTTGATTTTGGTGTGAGCGAGATTGCCTATATAGTGTCTGATCCTGCTGAGGAAGACGCCCTTGCCAACCAAGGGCGCAAGCAAGCCACAATTGACAATAAGCTGGATGCTCTTGAAATTAACATGGGTGCTGTGTGGAATAGATTGAGCGAACTTGTGAATTCAGGTTGGGCAGCAGATGATTTTTACCTTGCAAAAGCCAGAGTTGAATTTGGAACGCAATGCTCTCAGTTGGAAAAGTTGCGTCGTCTGTATCCAAAGTCTGCGAAAAAAAGGGCTATTCTTTCCCTTGAGCAGGAGGTGCGAATGCTTGTTGAGCATAGAGAAGCATCGGCACTAGGAGCGATTGGTCGCTTTATTGAACGTAAGCACTATGAGGGATTTGAGCGCCATAATGGCCATAAAGTGACTCACGATTATATTTTTGGCTATGTAAACGGCAAGTTCTACCCTTCTAATCCGATGTCGCTTGAGACCTTTGACGACTTGTATGTAAGGGCCCTTGCTGGGGTGCTCGAGGAAAAGGGTCCGCCCCTCAATGGAAAAAGGGCCAATCCTCAAGTGATAAACGTTTTTTAACGTTTAACGTGAGGCGTAGAATTGACCCGATATTCACTAATAGATTTTTGTATTTGATATGACTAGATTATTTAGAATTTTTTTACTTTTAATATTTTGGGGAGTTGCACCCACCAGCGTGTATGCTTTTCCTACGATGAACCCTATTAACGACACTGCAATCCTTGAATCAGAAGCTTTTCGTTTGACAACACAATTGCAAAGCAAGCTTTCTACAATGGGATTTGGGTCGCTGGAGTCAGGGGCTGAGCAGGTGTTAAAATCGGGTGTTGAGCGGGTGAAGGCTATTAGGCAAGCCCGCGCAGAGCTTTTAGAATTACAAGCAGAACCGAATATATGGGAAGCACTGTACGCCCAATTGCAGCCTCTTAAGATGCCAGGGACCGAAGATCGTCTTGTGTGGCCCAATCAAACTTTTGAGATGGCCTGTAAAGGGAATCTGTTGGCAAGGGCTGTTTTTAGAAATGATACATTGTTTGCTGACTTAGAGCACATCGTAGCTAACAGATTTTCCGATAAAGAATATGTAGAACAGGTTCTTTTCAACCTGTTTTGGTGGAATCCCGTCTTATTGGAGCGCATGCACCTGGAAACACTTTTGGTTGCAGGAAGCATAAATATGAAAATGGATAATGTGGATAGCACTCTTTCCGCCGCTGTATATGGGAATTCACTGGCCATGTGGACCTTTTTAAAGGGGATGATGAATGATGAAGATGCAGATCGATCGCTTTTTATGCTACTATGTAAGAAAAGAGGCTGTGTACTGGGGAATTTATCGACTCACATGCCGGAAAGTGGTGTTGCAGCGACATTATCGCGCCCATTTGCGTTTTTAGAACAGTCGGATTATAGAAAGGCGCAAAAGAAACTTTGGAGGCAAAAATCAGAGCAAGACTTGAGAATAAGTCTTGAGAATGGCGATGGGCATGCAGGAGAGTTTTTGGGAGAGAAATTAGCTCCACAGAACAAAGGGGCGGCTCGTTGGAAAAAGGAGGAATTTCTTGGAGCCATTGCAAGCTTTGTAAAGGCTGCTAAAACCGGAGAAACGAACGGCTGGCACTTGGCCTATTACTATTATAATGCAACCTTTGATCGTAAAGTTATTAATTCAGGGGAAGAAGATTTTGAGTGGCGGAATTTTTACTGGCGGATGACCTTTTTGGTAAAGGGAAAAACGACTCGAATTGAAAAGGGGACAGAAGAACAGTCCATTTTTACAAGAGATAATATAGGTCTTCTTGTAAAAGAAAAGATAAGGTGAGGTGTTTTTTTTGAATATTTTTAAATATAAATTTATTTCTTTATTGTTGATTTTCGTGTTCCTTGTAACTGATGGTGCCCTTGGAGCCCCGGTTGACGTGACAATTATGGATGTTGGCCAAGGAAATTGTAATATTATTCGTCATCATGATAGAGCACTGATATACGACGCTGGTTCTAGCGAGAGAAGGACTTCATCAGCATCGGAAAAATATTTTGAAGAAAAAGGCATACTTGAAACTGGTCGCTCATACATCTTGAAAATCTCGTCAGAAAAGAAAGTTAAGGAGGTTGCTGAAGAAGAGAGCGACTCCCGCGAAGGTAAGAAGGATAGAAGTGGGAGCGATGGAAGTAAAAGCTCTTTTGGAAGTGTAGGGAAGGGAGATATAGACTTAGGTACGGATGAAGTGACAAGGGCAATTGTGAAAAGAATTCATGATAAGCTGGATGGGGTTGATGACATTACGGTTGTTGTTTCACATGCCGATTCGGACCATTATAAGCTACTTAACAGGATATTTCATGATAAGTCAGAGTTAAAGGATAAGATAAATCACATTGTTTTGGGTGGATTTCGAGATTCGTATATGAACCCCGCAACACGAGAGTCAAAGTTTGAAACTTGGCTCAAGGAAATGGAACATCAGAAAAAAGTTCTCTTTACGGGCTATAAGGACGACCATGTGCCTAATGATGCTAGCCCAAATGATAGACATAACCCAGACATAATTGCGCCACCCTATATGGGTGGGGACTCCAAACCAAAAGCCGTTCAAATAATTGAAGACTCATTGTTGGTAGGAGAGGACGTCGAACCCGCTGTCTCTGTTCTTTCAATGAATGCTGGGCACGCTTTCAGGGGAGACCGTGCCATTGTGCTTAATCCGTCTGACAATATGAACAGCATTGTTGTAAGAGTGTCTCATGGAGCAGACTCAGTCCTATTGACAGGAGATGTAAACGCTGCGAGTTGGGATCATATGAAGGAGCTGTGGAAAGAGGGGGAGTTAAAAAGTAGCATTATGGTTTTAAGTCACCACGGTGGCGTTTCTTTGGACTATGGCAATGATAGCTATGGGACCACATCTGAAATATCGTTAAGTGAGGTTAATCCAAGTGTGGTTTTAGTAAGTTCAGGGCATGTTCCGAAATACGGGCACCCCACAATGGATGCGCAATCTTTAGTTGTGGATTATTTACGGGCAAAGAAAAATCGCACAGACAAGCATTATGTTCATTATTTTGATGGTTCGGTATTCAAAAGAAGGTTATTAGATATACCTTACTTCAGTACCTTTAGTTCCGGTGATACTTCTTTCAAATTAGAGCCAGAACGAGCCTTAGAATTTCAAGTTGCACGTGGTCGTTCAGCTTTGCTAGCACATGAAAATGGTGGTGAGCAGTTTGAAAAGACTTCTAAGGGATATGATAGTGAGGCAGCTCTCAAGGGCAAATTTCAAGATCATGAAATCCACATATGGGAATATGATGGAGAAAAAAGAAGCACAATTATTCCTGAAACGGCTTCACCAACACAGACCGGAAATGGGTCCGATCGTGTGGATTTTCTCCATATTACACCTAAAGAAGGTCCCGCATTCTACAGGGAAATAATCAAAACTGCTGAAGATGAACAAGATTCCTAAGATCAAAAACCAACGTTGCATAACGGTTTTTCTATTTATGTAAAGCTATTGCTCTAAGGAGCTTAATTTCTTTAAAAACAGTTCAAGACTTATTACTTCTATGCCCTCTTGGATTGGGTATTGTTCCTTTCCGCTGTAAATCACAAATTTTTGTGTCGGTTTAATGTCTTCGTTGGCAAAATAGAAGCCTTTGGTTACTTTTGGTGATGTTGATTTTTTAACTTCTATTGTCCAGACATCTCCATTGGGAAGCACTAAAATAAGGTCAATTTCTGCGCCGGCGGATGTTTTATAAAAATAGGGCGTCGTGGATTCTGGGGCACAGTTTATAATATTTTCGATAACATACCCTTCCCAGCTTGCCCCTGAAATTGGGTGACCGAGAAGTTCGTTCATACTACTTATGCCCAGCAAGGCATGGACTAGACCACTATCTCGAATATATATTTTGGGAGATCTGACTAATCGCTTTTTCATATTTCCATGATACGGCTGCAGCCTCTTTAAAAGAAGTAAATCAACAAGCAGATCTATGTAGCGTGTTACTGTTTGGCCGCTTATTCCTAAACTAGTTCCAATAGTTGAAACATTTAAGGTTGTGCCTTGCACATGTGCTAGCATTGTCCAAAGTCGCCTCAAAGTTTCTGCTGGTATACGGGGGCCTAATTGTGGAATATCTCTTTCTAAATATGTACTTATAAAATCCAACCGCCATTTATAACTTTCTGAATCATTTCTTGCTAAAAAGCTTTCTGGAAATCCTCCACGCAACCATAATTGATCATTGGTACCAGATATCTCTAGTGCAGTGAAAGGCGTTAACTCAAGTTGAGAGATTCTACCTGCCAACGATTCTGAAGATTGTTTAATAAGATCTAGTGAAGCGGAGCCAAGAAGAAGAAAGTGTCCATATTTTTTTCCTTCTCTTCTTCCTGCGTCAATGATCCCTCTTAATGTCATGAAAAGTTCAGGTGTTCTTTGTATTTCATCCAAAATAACAAGGTTATCCTTATTAGCATTGAGAAACAGAAGAGGATCATCCAACTTTTGGAGATCTTCGAAAGACTCAAGATCTACATATATTGAGCTGAGGCCTTTGCAAACTTCCAATGCCAATGTTGTTTTACCAACTTGTCTTGGCCCTACAAGAACAACTGCAGGCTGTCTTTGCAATGCGCCTTTTAAATTATCAAATAAGTGTCGCTTAATCATAACCTTGTTATTATCACATTGCATGGAGAATTTACAAGGTTAAAAGGAGGGATTTCAGTTAGAAAAAATAAATATTTGGCATTTTGTGTCCTAATCTATGCGTATTATTACCAAATTGGTGTAAAGGTTCGAATGTAAATTTAACGCTGACCTTGATACTATGGAAATAGTTTCTGAAGCGATATAAAAAGTTGTTGCATAGCCAAAAACAGTTCAATCTTACTCTTCTCCTAAAAGATCCTCTCGTAGGGAGGTATAGCGGGCCTGGGGATGGAGCCAGATATCCACATACTTACGAGCAAATTCCATGTCGGTGCATGTTTTTGTAAGCCTGTCGTTATGATAGAACCTTATAGAATTGTTGGGGGTATAGACGGCTGTTAGGGAGTCTCCTTCGGTGACATTATGATAGGCGGCTTTCAATATTTTCCTGTACTGTCTTTCCTCGGTCCGGGACATTTTGTAATAGTTCTTGATCTCATCAATGGAGGTGTCAGCAATCTCGTCGGCTGTGAAGGACATATTGTATTTAATCCTGAGGGCAAATTTGCTGTCATAAGACCAGTTTTCTTCTTCACTCCAAAGGGCAATATCAAAGACCGAAAACCATAAGAAGCCCAGATCAGAGCTGCCATATGCAGGAGCATTCCCAAAATGTTGGTAAATTGTTCTTGGATTAGGGGGCTTGGATAGGGCGTAGGAAGGTTCAGTGACTGCAAATATGAAAAGTCCCAAGAATAGTATGAAATAATATTTTATGATCCCCATTGCCTCTTCCCCTGCGAAGAATCATCCACATATACCCGTATTCTAACATATTTCCAGAAAAACCCCTAAAAATCCCTATAACTGGTTGAATTCGAAGTTTTTTTGTTCTGAATATGGAGGCAAAAGAAATGTTGTCTATTCAGGCGAGGGAGCCAAAAGAAATGCCGCTGATTCAACTTTTATGCTAAGCTTTGCATAAAATTTGTTATGCGAAGAAAGTAATTATGCGAAGTAGCGCATAAAATTCTTTTCATTTTCTCAAATTCATTGGATTTTGCTTTGCATAATATCCAAAAATGTTAACAGGGCATTCCGCTCTAATTAACATCTTAGGAGATAAAAT